>DATKTR010000035.1:0-54678 GCA_035531015.1 Minisyncoccota bacterium
CGAAGAAGGAAGGGTGAATCCCCCACATAACTTCAAAAAAGAAGTTATGTGGGGGATGAAGGAGGTGCGGTCTTTTACATAACCTTGAGCTTGTCGAGATGACGGCTTGCTTATCTTATGTCCACTACTACATGTAGTAGTACTATCACGCGCAGTAGCGGAGGAAGCTGCGATTATCGATGCGTTTGCACGCCTTTCATTCATTGCTAAATTTTAACATTTTAACAATTAGCGGATTAAGGAATTACCGCACCCCGAATACGCCTGACTCCGGAACCTACCGCCTCTTCTTTTATTATTTTGAAGGCGCCGATTTCTCCGGTATGCGTTACATGCGGACCGCCGCAGAATTCCTTGCTCCAGGCGGACTTTAAATCATTTCCTATGAAGTAAACATTTACAGGGTCGGGATATTTTTCCTTGAAGAAATAAAGCGCTCCTGATTTTTCGGCTTCCGTTTTCGGCAAAACAACTTTTTGCATCGGCAAATCTTCTTTTATTTTCGAGTTTATTTTATCTTCAACCGATTTTATTTCTTCCGGCGTAAGCTTGCGCGGGAATGAAAAATCGAAACGGGTGCGCTCGACAGTGATGTCGGAACCCATCTGTTTCACTTCGGGACCGAGTACTTCGCGAAGCGCCTGCTGGAGCATATGCGTCGCCGTGTGGAGACGGGTCACCTTTTTCAATTCCTCCTCATTCGCCGCCTTAAGTTCACCGTTAAGTATGAGGCCATGCCCGCCGAATTTTTTTTCGGCTCCGGCGCGGGAAATTTCCTGATGTTTTTTCAATCGTTCTTTGAACCCTTCGATATCGGTAAGCTTGATGCCGTTCTTTTGCGCTTCCTCAATGGTCAGCTCAAAAGGCAATCCGTACGTAGTGAAAAGCTGAAAAGCGTCATCTCCGGATATTTCTCCTTTTGCAATAAAACGCGCCAGTTCTTTCGCGCCTCTCGCAAGCGTCGCCCTGAAGTTCTTTTCCTCTTTTTCTATCTCTTCAAAAATTTTGTTAGCGTGCTTCGCCAAGCCGTGCCCTTGCGGATATTCGGCTTTATATTCATCCACGAAATTCTTGGCGACAAGCGATATCGTACTATGTCCGGAAACGGCGACTTGTTTCGCCCCTAGTTGGTCTCCGAACCAAACAGACCGGCGTATCAAACGTCTTAAAAGATATCCCCGGTCGGTATTCGACGACGTAACACCGTCAGCAATCAAAAAAACAGCCGAACGGATATGGTCGAGAATTATTCTGAACAAACGGATATTTTCGGCGTATTTATTGCCGGTCCCCGCTTCAAGAGTGCTGCGCGCATTATTGAAAACATCTATCAAAAAAACATCGGGGTCGTTATTGCAGGCCGCCGCGATTCTTTCAAGCCCTCCTCCGAAATCCACATTTCTCTGTTTGAGCTTTTCAAAGCCGCCGTCTTCTTTTTTGACGTATTCCATAAAAACGGAATTGCCGATTTCCATAAAGCGGCCGCAGTCGCAATTCGGATGGCAGAATTTTCCGAATCCGGGCTTGAGGCATTTCTCGCCGAGCTCCGGATAAAAATCGTAGAAAACTTCGGAGTCCGGACCTCCCGGCTCGCGCGCAGGCATTTTGTCGGGTGTTCCCGCCCTGCTCCACCAGTTCTTTTTCGATTCGTAATAAAAAATCCTGCCATGCCTGCCGGCAGGCAGGCTCCCTCGCATGCCAATCTCGCCGCCGCGCTCCTCCGTCAGAAGCTCAATGTCGTTCGCTTCAATTCCCTTGCCAGAGAAAAGCTTTTTCCAAATAGCCACGGATTCCTCGTCGCGCGGAATCCCATTTTTATCATCCCCGGCAAAAACGGTTACATAAAGTTTTTTAGGGTCGAGCTTCACTTCGTCCGTGAGAAATTCAAAAAACCACGGCAGTTGTTCCTCTTTAAAATAATCTCCGAGAGACCAGTTGCCGAGCATTTCAAAAAAAGTCAGGTGGCGGTTGTCGCCAACTTCGTCTATGTCGTCGGAGCGGAAACATTTTTGCGAATCAACGAGGCGGTTTCCCAAAGGATGCTTTTCACCCAAAAGGTACGACAAAAGCGGCTGCATGCCGGAGCCGGTAAAAAGAGTGGTTACGTCTTTTTCCGGTATCAGAGAAAACGACGGTATTGTTTTATGTCCCCGCTTTTCAAAAAATTGAATATACTTCTTTCGTATTTCTTCCAGAGTCATTTTTTAATTCTACAACAAAAAATATTATACAAAAACCGAGTACAGCCTTTTCCTTGAACCCCGCAGGCGATGCGGCTCGGTTTCTCGCTTCGGCGAGAACGCATCGCCGAGGACAAGTGAGTTCGTCGCAGGAGCGAACCCTGCCTGCCGGCAGACAGGGAAACGGGTTCAAGGAAAGGCGCTATACGAGGTTCTCGAAACCCTCAAGCGCCGAAGTTTTTCCGTGTTCGCGAATTTTTTCCAATGCTTTCGCTTCTATCTGCCTGATGCGTTCACGAGTCACGCCAAAAACTTTTCCGACTTCCTCCAAGGTGTGGGTCACGCCATCATCCAAGCCAAAGCGCATTTTCAGAATTTCACGTTCGCGTTCAGTCAGGTCGACGATTATTTCGTCTATGAGGTCGCGGATAAGCGCCTGTGCCGCCTGCTGAACCGGTGTCACGTTTTTTTCGTCAGGAATGAAATCGGAAAGCGTCGAATCTTCTTCGTCGCCGACAGGCTGTTCGATTGAAAGCACTTCCTGGGATATCTTTTGTATCTGCCTTACTTTGTCCACTTCAAGCCCCATTTCGGCGGCAACTTCTTCGGCCAGCGGGTCGCGTCCCAATTCCTGAATAAGCTGGCGTCGGGTCTGCGCGTATTTGGAAATTGTTTCAACCATGTGAACCGGAATTCTGATGGTGCGCGACTGGTCTGCCAAAGCGCGCGTTATCGCCTGGCGTATCCACCAGGTAGCGTAAGTCGAAAACTTGAAGCCTTTGCGATAATCGAATTTCTCGACTGCGCGCGAAAGCCCTATGTTCCCTTCCTGTATCAAATCAAGAAGAGTGAGATTCGGGGTGCGATTGGCATAACGCTTGGCGATGGAAACCACAAGCCTGAGGTTGGCTTTCATAAGATTTTGCCTCGCGTCCTCGTCGCCTTTCAATATCCTTTTTGCCAAATCTTTTTCCTGGTCTTTTGTCAGAAGAGCGGTCTTGCCGATTTCCTTCAAATAAACCTGAACGGCATCGGGAGTTCCGCGCTCAAATTCAAGCGCTTTTTCGAGTTCAAGATTGCCGACGTCATCCTTGGAAAGATCTATCAACCCTCCGGTTTCAATGACCTTAATATTAGCTTTATCGAGCCTGTCGTAAATGTCGTTTAAAATCGTGACGTCCTCCTCTATCTTGGGGAAGAAATAAAGTATTTCGTTATCCGTGACAAAACCCCTCGGTTTGCCCCGTTCGACAAGTTCGTTAAGCGCTGATTCGTTAAGTTTGGAGGCCTTTTTCTTGCCAGCCGCAACTTTTTTGCCTGCGGCTTTTTTTATCTTTTTGGCTTTTTTGGCCTTTTTGGCAGGCTTGGCAGCGCGCTTCTTGCGAAGAGCTTTAGCCTTCGGCTTTTGCCTGATTTTTTTCTTTTTTGTCTTCGTTTTTTTCATAAATATATGGAATATTTGCAAAAACTGTCCGCCTCCGGACGATGGAAAAATCCGGAAGAGCACTATCAGGTAAGCCTTATTTTACTTGAAAAATTCCGATAATGCAAAACTATAAGGTCGGCAAATCATCCAGTTCATGCATTGCTTTTTCGAGCGACTTTTGGTCGCCGGAACGCTCCGCGCTGCCTATCAACGAGATGAGCTCGCGCCTTCTTTCTTTTAGATACTCTTTATACAGTTCCAGCTTCAAAGTTTCGAATTCTTCCGTCCCTGCTTCACGTTGCTGGAAAATTATCAAATTGAGAAGCTCGTCGGTCAGCGGGTCGTCGGAACGGCGCTTGCCGCTCTTGAGGATTGAAAATATCTCGCGATAATTTCCGGGCAGATGCGGGAAGAATTTTTCGCCTTCGCTGAAATCGCCTTTCTGCAAAAGCCACGCCAGACAGCGTTGGGCGAGCATTTCCCATCTTGAGAATTTTTTCGCTTCCGCAACCTGCTCGGACGATTCTTCGCTTTGAGAAACTTTTTTCGGCGCCGCTCTTTCCATTTCTTCGGAAAGAGTAAGTTCATTGACGCCGGTCCTCTTTGAAAGTTCTTTAAGCCAGAACGATTTCAGAACGGGGCTTGAGATGTTCTTTATTTTTTCAAGAACTATCCTCAGATTCTTGAAACTGTCGCGGTCACGCACGTCAAAATTATTCCCGGGAAGACCTGCCTGCGCAGGCAGATATTTCTCGAAATAAAATTCCGCGGCAGGCTTGGCATTTTCTATCACCTCGAAAAAATACTTTTTGTCGGCAAGCGCGGCTTCGGCCGGGTCTTTGTAATTATTGAATATGGCGACTTTGATGCCAAAATCGGCGGCCTCGGCGAGATCTATGGCGCGCTCGCCGGCATCCCTTCCGGCTTCATCGTTGTCAAAACTTATAACCAGCTGGTCGGCCAAACGCCTGATGGCTACGAGATGGTCGCCGGTTAGCGCCGTTCCCGAACTGGCAACGACATTCTTCACTCCGGCCTGCCAGCTCATAAGAAAATCCATTTGGCCCTCCACGAGAAAAGCCTGCTTCGTGTCGCGTATGAAATTTTTGCTTTTCCAAAATCCATAAAGGAGCTTTGATTTGGCGAAGATGGGGGTTTCCGGGCTGTTTACATATTTTCCCGATTTGCCGTCGTCGAACTGCGGTAAAATCCTTCCGGTGAATCCGACGGTTTTGCCAAGATGGTTGTGTATCGGAAACATTATGCGTCCGCGGAAACGGTCGAATTGAAGTCCGCGGTCCGTCTTGAAAGAAAGTCCTGCTCTTAAAATATCATCGGGATGAAAACCGGAATTGATAAGGTGCAGGACAAGAGCCTCTGAACCAGCCGGAGCGAAGCCGAGCTCGAATTCTTCAACCGTTTCGTTCGAGAGTCCGCGTTTCGAGATATATTCTTTTGCGATTTGTGAGGTTTCGAGTTCCCTCTTGAAAAAATCTTTTGCTTTTTCGTTTATGTCGTAAAGGAGCCCAAGGTGCCTGTACTCCGCCGGACTGACTCGCTTCAGTTCCACTCCGGCTTTGTCGGCAAGAATTTTGAGCGCTTCGCCGAATTCCACATTCTCGTAGCGCATAACGAAACCGAAAATATCGCCGCCGATATTGCATCCGAAACAATGCCAGCCCTGCCGCTCGGGCGAAACCATAAAGGAGGGCGTCTTTTCGCGATGGAAAGGACAAAGCCCTTTGAAATTCCTGCCAGCCGGAATAAGCTGGATGTAGCCCTTCAAAAAATCGACTATGTCGAGCTTTTCTTTAATTATGTCTACGGGAGTGTTGGCCATTGCTGGAATTGTAAGGAAAAGAAGCGCTACGGGCAAGTATCTAAAATCTTTTCTTTTAACTTATACGCATTTCCGTGCCCTAAGAGCCCTTTGTAAGAAGCGGTTGTTTCCGATTGCGGATGTTCGTTGATTCTTCGCATCATCCGTTTTCTTGTGGAAGTTCTCAACACGCGATGGTCGGGAAAATGCACCCATCCCAAAAAATCGACTCCGGATGCGAGCGTCTTGATAGACACTTTCCTAGGGTGAAGAGTGAGATGTAGCTCATCCTCCAAGAACCTATCAATTGAGGAAAGAGCGATTTCCAACCAAAGACGATCGTCCGAAAAAATAACAAAATCGTCAGCATAGCGGATGTAGTGTTTTGCTTTTAACCTATGCTTCACGAACTGGTCAAACTCATTCATATAAATGTTTACCAGAAGCTGCGATGTCAAATTACCGAGTGGCAATCCGACACCTGGTCTTGATGATGAGAAACTTCCGATAATTTCTCTGAGTAAATTGAAAAGATTTTTATCGGAAATATAATTGGCGAGTATTCTCACAATTATTTCATGGTCAATGTTCGAAAAAAATTTTCGGATATCGCATTTGAGAATCCAGCATGTCTTTGTATGATTCTTGCTTGCCGTATATGCAAATAATCGGAATCTATTGAGCGCCGCGTGCGTCCCCTTTCCAACGCGGCAGGAAAAGGAATCAGCAATAAAGGTTTTGTCGAAAAACGGATAGAGAACGCGGTGAATGGCTCTATGCAATATTCTGTCCCGCACGGTTGCCTTATGAATGTTTCTCGGCTTGGGGTCGCAAATGTTGAACGCTTGATACTCGCCATGCAGATACGTATGATTGATAAGGTTGTTGTGGAGAGAGAACAGATTGTCCATTAGGTGCAATGAGAATTCCCGCACGTCGCGCCTGTCGCGCTTACCCCTCGCAAATTCTTCCCATGCTTCCAAAAGATTTTCCATTCCGGCAATTTTTTCAAAACTATGGATAAATTGAATTTTCATCCCGTTAGAAAATTAACTATATTTCCCGCATATATCAAAAAAGAAGTCGATGTAATCTTTGTCTCGCAAATATAGATAGTATGAGCAATTTTTCTAACGGGATTCATAAAAATTCTTTTCTGGGAAGCCCCCCCCCCACGCAATAATTTACCAATTATTCAACATTTGGTACGCACCTACAAGGTTTGGCATGAATTCCTGCCCCATATTCCCAAAGACGCCCGATACACGCTGGGAAATAAAATTGACGCTCTTTTGGTAGAAACAATAGAATCGGTTTTTGTCGCAAGTTATCTGCCGAAAGACCAAAAACTTCCCTCTATCCAGAACGCGGCGGCGAAATTGGACCTTGCTAAATTTTTTCTCCAACTCGCATGGGAAATAAAAGTTTTGGATAACAAAAAGTATATTTTGATTTCTGAACAACTTAATGGGGTAGGCAGAATGCTCGGCGGGTGGCTCAGGCAAATAACAAGCAGAAGTAATCCTGCCGGGCATTACTGACTATCCATTGTCAATCATTACACGTTGCCAGTTGCCGGAAAGCGCGATACGTCCGTTCCGGTTGAGGTCGTTGTCAATCCAGTTCCAGTTGAGGTTCCATCGCCTGCCGTTCTTGTTGAGGTACGGGAAATTCCGGTTGCCGTTCGCGTTCACCACGAATGTGCAAAAAGTCGTCTGCGCCACCATCCTTTGAATAATCTCGGAATTGTATCGTATGCGGAATCTATAATTCTCTGGCTCTTCGCACCAAGTAGCAACAGTATAAGGCGTATGAACATCGCACGCTGAGAGAAGACATATCCGCCCTCATTCTGACAAATGTCATCGCGGAATTCGGCCGCGCACAACCGTAGCCGTACACGCAATACCTATTATCCGTGCTTATCTTATCACAAAATAAAACGGACCCCTTAGACATACTGTCGTCGGGGGTCCTGAAATCTTTGCCCACTGGGGGCAGGGCCGAGGGTCCAAGCGACCAAGGTCCGGCCTGCCTGCTGGCAGGAGACCAAGGGCGCGAGAACCCGAGTGTTGCTACTTGCCGGAAAGCGCGAGACGCCCGCCCCGGTCGAGGCCGTCGACAATCCAGCGCCAGCGGAGGCTCCATCGCCCGCCGTTCTCGAGGAGGAACGGGAAACTCCGGTTGCCGTCCGCGTCCACCACGACCAGCCCAGGAAAGTCAATGTAGACCTTACCGAGAAGAGCCATGAACTCGGGGAACTCTTCTTGGTGTTCCACGAGCCACAGGGCATGCTGGTAGCCGAGACCGAGATTCAGCTTTGGCGCAATCCGCTTTTCATACTCAGCGCCGTTCACTCGTTCCTCGTCGGGACGGAGAACGGTGCCAAGCTTAATCGTTATCGCTTCGGTTGGCGAGGTGTCGCGCTCAATCCCGCCTTCTTCCTTGATCCAGGAATATTTCTCCCGGAGCTGTCCCAAGGTCGGACGCGCGAGCGCTGAAATCTGAATTGTGAGCTCTCCTGTTTCGCGGAAGAAGTCGCTGACCTGCACCCGAAAACCGTTCTGGATGAAGGCCGTTGCTTCAGTGCCGGCGCGCTCGGATTCAAGCACTCCGACTTGGACTTGTTCCGTCGTGAGCAAATCCCAGTTGATATTCTCGCCGAGTTTCGCGAGAACTGCGAAGCGTTGGTCAACGGAAATTCTGTCTTTCATGATTTTCTCCTGCCACGGGGATTTGAAGAGATTTGAACAGGCCACAAAATGCGAAATGTTTAGTCGCCTCTTTGCCGCAGCGTTTAGAATATTCACTATACGCCATGCTATAGCATGGCGTCTAAAATACATTTTAAATGAAATCGGAACATCCTAAGCGCTACGGTAAAGTTGCAAGTAAGTTTATATGATTGTCAAAGTGCTCATTTCTAGGTTAAAGTATAACAGATAAGATGGTATATGTCAAATCACCGCGATAATTCAATATTACAGGCAAATCTTTTAAAAAAACAGCTTATTTCTCTTTATTGCGGCAGGATTTACAAACACCATAAAACTCAAGCGCGTGCTGTTTTATCTCCGAGAAATGTTTTGAGTGGCGCAAAATGATGCCGTAAGTATCGTTTACCCCGCAATCGTGAACATCTTCAATTTTCCCGCAATGAATACATACGAGATGATGATGCTTGTCGTTTCCGGAGATTTCGTAATGGGCGTGATTATGACGGAGATCAATCTGGCGGATAAGTCCTTTTTCTTTCAATGTTTTAAAAATTCTATAGACAGTAGCCTGGTCCGCTTTTTTGCCCATAACTTTAATGACATCGTGGGCGCTCATCGGATTTCTCGCTCGTTCCAGTATTTCCAAAACCGAAAGGCGCGACGGTGTTACTTTAGAACCGCTTTTTCTTAAAAGAGTTTTGAATTTCTCTTCCATATTACTTCTCTTATTTTTATTTTTTTCTATCATTATGTGTTTACTATTATATACGCAAATGCGAATTATTTGCAAATAATTTGACGGATTTTAACAGCTCTATAATACTTTAACTGATGATTCACAATCAGACCTTCAAAAATAACTTAGATAAGGTAAAATAAACAAAACAAATGACTAGCGCGCTCAAAGTGGAAAATCTGTCGGTCGAGTTCGACGGAGAAACCATTATCAAAGATATAAACTTGGACCTCGAAAAAGGCGATAATATGGCTGTAATCGGACCGAACGGAGCCGGAAAAACAGTCTTCTTAAAAGCGCTTCTCGGCATTTTGCCCCATCAGGGGAAAATTGAATGGGCTGAAGGCACTAAGCTCGGCTACGTTCCGCAAAAAATCGACGCCGACCGGCACCTGCCTATAGACTTGGAAAATCTTCTGGCGGCAAAAGCGGATGTTCTGGGCGTAAAAAAATCTGAGATAAAATCCGTCACCGATGTCACGAAAATAACCGAAAAAATACTGAAAACTCCCGTAGGCCATCTTTCGGGCGGACAATTTCAGCGCGCGCTTATCGCTTTCGCTCTTCTTGGCAAACCTAGCGTAATGCTTTTTGACGAGCCGACCGCGAGCATCGACCAGACCGGAGAAGAACAAATATACGAACTGATACACGAACTCCAGGACAAATACGGCATTACCGTGATTCTTGTCTCCCACGATTTGTCCGTCGTTTACAAATACGCGACCAAAGTATTGTGCCTGAATAAAACAGGATTATGTTTCGGCCCGCCGGAATCGACTCTGACGCCGGAAGTTTTCAAAAAACTTTACGGGGAAGAACACAAATACGTCCATCATATCTACCATAAATAACATGCCCGAAACTTATTCTATAATTTTGGCGCTCCTCGCCGCCGCGGCCGCGGGGTTCGTAGGCGCTTTTGCGCTGATGAAAAGGACTGTACTCGCGGGCGACGTGATGTCACATGTCGCCATTCCCGGACTCGGCCTTGCCATTATCTGGAAAATAAATCCGCTTATCGGCGGAGCGCTGACTCTTTTCATAGGCGCCCTGATGATTTCGCAGCTGGAGCGCCACAGCAGCATTTCTTCGGAAGCGGCTATCGGAGTGATTTTCGCGAGCTCGGTGGCACTGGGAGCCCTTCTCATTAACTCAAAAGAGGAGCTCATAGACGCGCTCTTCGGCGGTTTCGGCGCTCTTTCACAGGGAGAATTCGTGTTCGGCATAATATCCGGAATTTTCATAATTGCCGCTCTTTGGCACTTGAGGAATAAACTCATAATAAGTTTTTTTTCGAGCGAACTCGCTTCATCGACGGGCATAAGCCTCGGGTGGCTTAATTCCTGGTTCTTCATTATTTTTTCACTGGCGATACTTTTGGGGCTAAGATTTCTTGGAGCTTTGCTCGCAGGCGCTCTTATAATCGTGCCCGCGTCCGCCGCGCGCCAGCTGACGCATAGCCTAGGGTCTTTCCTTATTTCTTCAATATTGCTTTCAGTCCTATCGATGATAGCCGGCCTTTTCATTTCCCAGGCGTATAATCTGCAACTTGGCCCCACGGTTGTAATGGTAGCTTCCGCTATTTTCGCCTTAAGCCTCTTTAAGACAAAAAGATAGCGTAAATTAGAGATATCTCCGGCGTTGTTTGTGATATGATTATTGGTAACAAATACAGAATTTTTACCGCTTGAGATGAAAAAATTCGTAAATAATCTTTCCCCTTCCGCTCCGATATTGGCGCTCGCCGGCATACTCGCCGTTTCTTTTTCGCTGATGCTTTGGGCTTCGTCCGGGGATTCGGCGATAATGGACGAGCTGGCGCACATTCCCGCGGGATACAGCTATCTCAACAACCTCGATTACCGGCTCAACCCGGAACATCCTCCGCTCGTTAAAGCAATCGCGGCTTTACCGCTGACCTTCCTTAACCTTTACTTCCCTACCGACGACCCGGCATGGACGAAAGAAGTCAATGGCCAGTGGGACATGGGCAACGGATTTCTCTACGGCTCGGGCAATGACGCCGATTACATAATCCATTCCGCCAGAATACTCCCGATGATATTGACTATTCTTCTGGTGATGCTTATTTATGCCTGGGCGGCGGAGCTGCTTGGCCCGTGGTGGGGGCTTATTCCGGCGATGTTATTCGGCCTGTCGCCGACGGTTCTGGCGCACGGCCATTATGTCACAACAGATGTCGGTGCGGCTTTCGGAGTGGTTCTGGCGACGTATTACTTCATAAAATTTACGGCGCTTCCTTCGCGCAAAAGTGTATTTATAGCGGGACTTGCCTTTGGCGCCGCTCAGCTTATGAAATTCTCCACGGTACTGCTGATACCCTATTTCGTCATCCTAATATTGTTCCTGTTTGCCTCAAGTTTGTTCCATGACTGGGACCTGACGGAGCCGAAATTAAGGATGAAAAGATTTTCCATAAGAGCATGGCATTATATAAAGTCCATTATAATCGTCTTCGCGGTCGGTTATTTGGTTGTCGTTTATCCGGTATATGCGCTTTTCACTTTGAATTATCCGCAGCAGAGGCAAACCGCGGATACCGAATTCATATTGGCTTCTTTCGCGGGCGGCCCGACTCCAGCAGGACATATCTGCAAACCTATGCGCTGCCTTGCCGACATAGACATATGGATGACTAAAAACAGCGTGACCAAGCCGTTCGCGCAATATCTTCTCGGAGTTCTGATGGTCCTTCAGCGCTCATCCGGAGGAAACACCAGTTATTTCATGGGTGAGGTATCGAACGGCGGTTCGCCTTCCTATTTCCCGACGATTTATGCCCTTAAAGAAACTTTGCCGGTTCTATTAATAGTCTTGATGGGAATATTGATAGGGCTGCAGGGATTTTTTGCCGCATTCAAGAATAAATTATCCGGCGCGGTAAAGTATTTTTTCAAAAGATATCTTGTGACGAGCTTCCCGGAATTCTCCATGCTTTTATTCATAATAATCTACTGGGGTTACAGCATGAGAAGCCCGCTTAACATAGGCATACGCCATCTTTTGCCGACATTCCCTTTCATATATATCCTTGCCGTAAGCGCCTGGGAAAAATCATTCAATTTCCACATTGCGGAAAATGACGGTGACGCAGACTACAAACCGTTCGGTGAAAGAATAAAGAAATATCTGGAATTGAAAGCGAATCTTGCGATAAAAGTCCTGCTTTTTGCGCTGCTTGGATGGTCTTTGCTGGAAACAGCTTTCGCGGGACCTTACTTTCTTTCATATTTCAACGAACTCGGCGGCGGAGTTTACGGCGGTTATCGTTTCGTAACCGATTCGAATTACGACTGGGGCCAGGATTTGCTGCGGCTACAGGATTTCGTCAACAAACATTCCGAAATAAAAAAGATTGCGGTGGATTACTTCGGCGGCGGCAACCCCAGCTATTATCTGTCCCCGAAAGAAGTGGATTGGTCGTCCTCAAAAGGAAATCCAGCCGACAAAGGCATACACTGGCTGGCCGTTTCGGTAAATACCCTGCAAAGCGCCATACAGCCGTTAGCCCCAGGACAAACAAGGAATCCGCAAGACGAATACCGCTGGCTGACGGCCATGCGTCCGCCGGCCCCGGGACTCGGCAATGTACCCGCTCCGGATTATAGGGCTGGTACGTCTATTTTCATTTATAGATTATAATCAGCGCTATCCTGAGCCCGTCGAAGAACCGCGCGGGAACTTCGATATTCATTTACAAGCTGTAAAAAAAATTCTCCGTAACCGGAGAATTTTTATCGGGATTTTTATTGCAAAGCAGGTTCTTCCTTGAGTTTTTTGAAATAATCCGCCAACAGCCAGTGGACGAAAATTCCGCTCAAAACGCCGATAAGCATGCCGGCGATTATGTCGGACGGCCAGTGAACTCCGACGAATATTCTTGCAACTCCTATAATCGCGGAAAGAAGGAAATACCAGATGCCCCAGTGCTTGTTATAAAAATAAATTATCATCGAAAGCGCGAAAAAAAATGCCATATGCCCAGACGGCAGCGAACTGCCGCTCTCCGGAATGAGTGGCTGAAAATTCAAAGCGTCAAACGGCCTCGGGGAAAAATAAAAAAATCTCATTGCTTCGGTGATTATCCCTCTGCTTAAAATAACGGCAATAACCGCTTCCGCCATAAAAAATATTTTTTTGCGAAGCCCTTTTTCGGAAAAGGCCAAAAAGAAAAAAGCTATGCCGATGAAATATGGCAAATATTCCGCAGTAAAAATTCCCGCCGAATCCGCGGCGAAATTACGGCCGCTCAAACCGTGAATTAAGTTGAAAAATGAAAGATTGAAACCGCCCATGGTAATTGAATAACGAATTGCGAATAATGAATAATGGACTGGTTTCTATTTTCAGATTTTTCCATAATTCATAATTCTTTGTTCATAATTCATGTTTAACGGCTACTTCCGTGTGAACGCGAGAAGTCCGAGGAATCTTGCCCTCTTGATGGCCTGCGCAAGCTTTCTCTGGTGCTTCGCGCAAACGCCCGTGTGCCTCGGATCTATTATCTTGGACTGGCTTGAAACAAACTTTTTTAGAAGTTCGACTTCTTTGTAATCTATCTCGCTCATGTTTTGTGAGCAAAAAAAGCATTGTTGCGGCATGATGGTTAAATATACAATATACAGTTTACAAAATCCAAAAAAAATTTAGAATTTTAATATTTGGAATTTGTCGTTTGTTTGTAATTTGTTATTTGTTACTTGGTTTTTAAAACGGCAGGTCTTCGGCTTTTATTTCCTGGGTGTCGTCTATGTCTATGACCGGAATTTCTTCGGAATCCTGCTTCTGGCTTCCTGCGGGCTCCTGCGGCTGTTTCGTAAACCCCCCTTCTCCGGGGCGACCTGCGGGACGAGGCCCGAGCTGCATTTGTTCGCAAATTATTTCCGTCTTCCAGTGCTTAACTCCCTGCTTGTCATCCCAGTTACGGGTCTGCAGTCGTCCTTCAATGAAAATGGAGCTGCCCTTTGTCAGGAACTGTTTCACGATTTCCGCTTGGCGTCCCCAGATTACAACACTATGAAATTCCACCTGCTCCTGCCGCTTGCCTGTTTTGTCAGACCAAGTGCGGTTTGTCGCCACGCCAATAGTCATAACCGACTGTCCTCCGGGCGTCGTTTTGAGTTCCGGGTCGGCGGTAAGATTTCCGATGATGAATACTTTATTCAGATTCATTGGAGAATTTCTTTAAGCTGTTTTTCCAAAGCTTCGTTGCTGAGATGCGAAGCAGGTTTTTTCTCCGCAACCGGAGCCGCGGCAGCCTTCCTTCTGGTGGGGATATACTGGCGTTTTTCTTTGGACTTCGTGAATGGCGGGGTAATTATAAGAAACCTCAGAACTATCGGCTGAACGCGGAATTGTTTTTCGAGCTGAACTATCTTTTCCGGCTCGATATTCAAATGCATAAAACCGAAATAAGCTTCCCCTTTCTTTTCTATCTGGTAGGCAAGCGCCATTTTAACAAGCGGGCTTTCCGAAAAAATTTCGGCGCCGGCATGCTTCAAAGCCTCAGCCAGACGCTTGGCGTCTTCCTCGGCTGCTGCCATAAAGGCTATTTCATAAGCTTTTTTATCTTTCAGTTCTTCCATTTCCATGGTACCAAGAGTAATTTATTTTGAGGTGGTGGTCAATCCCACACATAAATTCTTATGTGTGGGATCAATTTTATGGCCTTATTCCACGGTTGTTTCAGCCACGACGGCCACGGTCTTTTCTTTTTCAACTATGGGTTTTTTATCCGTATCGCCTGCCGGTATCAAGCGTCCGATTATGACGTTTTCCTTTAGGCCGCGGAGCGGATCGATGCGTCCTTCAAGCGAAGACTGCACGAGAACGCGCGCCGTGTCCTGGAAGGAAGCAGATGAGAGGAAGCTTTCCGTTGAAAGCGCGACCCTGGTGATTCCCAAAAGCAGCTGCTGCGCGCGGGCAGGCTGTTTTCCTTTGCGCTTGAGCTCGCGGTTTATCTCGAGAAACTTAGACTTGTCCACGACTTCGCCTACAACGAAGTCAGCCGAATCTCCGGTTTCTTTTATCCTCAATTTCGAGAACATCTGCCTGGTCATTACTTCAATATGCTTGTTGTTTATCGAAGCTCCTTCCGCGGCATAAATCTTCTGAACTTCGTTGACTACGTAGCGGATGACTTCCTTGCTGCCTTTATATTCGAGAAGTTCCTGTAGGTCTACGTGCCCTTCGGAGATTTGCTGTCCGGCAGTTATTTCGTCGCCAACTTCCACGAAAAGAAGAGCAGCGCGCGGAACCGAGTAATCGACAGATGTTTTGTCGGCTTTCTTCTTGCCTGTAGTTTTCTTTTTGGCTTTGGCTCCTTTTTTCTCCCTGATGAGAACAGTGACGATTTTGAGAGCGCCTTTCTGTTCTATTTTGTCGACGACTCCGTCAACGGAAGAAAGAATGGCTTTACCTTTCGGAGGGCGGGCTTCAAAAAGCTCTTCGACGCGAGGCAAACCGTGCGTAATGTCGAGACCGGCGACGCCTCCGACGTGGAAAGTACGGAGGGTCAGCTGAGTTCCCGGTTCACCGATGGACTGCGCGGCGACCACGCCAATTGCTTCTCCAATCTTTATCGGAGCGTTCTTGCTGAGGTCAAGCCCGTAACATTTGCGGCAGAAACCATAAAGGGTTTTGCAGGAAATAGGCGAACGCAATTTTACCGTTTCTATCTTAGATTCCTGAATGAGGGGAATGTGCTTCTTTTCTATTACTTCTCCTGCACGGACTATTATCTTGTTGCCCGATTTTATGTCTTCAAGCGCGGTTCTTGAAAAAAGAAGCGTGTCGAGCGACTGTCCGATATCCTTGGCGTCTTTCAAAACTACTTCAATGCCTTCGGTCGTGCGGCAATCTTCTTCTTTGATGGTAAGTTCCTGAGAGACATCAACGAGACGCCTGGTCAGATAACCAGCCTGAGCGGTTTTAAGAGCGGTGTCAGTCATACCTTTTCTGGCGCCTCTGGTCGAAATGAAGTATTCGATAACGCTGAATCCTTCCTTGAACGAGGATTTAATCGGAAGCTCGAGGGTTTCACCCTGAGGGTTCTGCACCAAACCTTTCATACCCATCATCTGTATCGGCTGAGCCCACGAACCTCTGGCACCCGAATCGATTATCTGGTTTATCGGATTGCCGGAAGTAAATGACGAAGCGACATATTTGGTGACTTCCGTCTTCGCGTTTTCCCAGATGCCGATGACTCTGGCTTTTCTTTCGGCATCGGTAAGAAGCCCTTCGACGTACTGTTCGCGAATGACGTTAACCTGCCCTTCCGCTTTTGTGATAATCCCTTTCTTTTCTTTCGGTATCACGAGATCGGCCATGGCCCATGTTATTCCTGACCTGGTGGCCGTCTTGAAGCCGAGATCTTTTATTCTTACGAGTATCTCCGTAGCTTTTGCAATTCCGAGTTCACTGGCAAGCATTTCGATGAACTTGGAAAGTTTTTTCTTGTTGAATGTTTCCTTGGTTCTGAAAGTTTCCGGGATGTCCTTCAAGGCGTAGTTGAATATCGCCCTTCCGAGAGTGGTTTCTTCTTTTCCAATCCTAACCATGGCATGCAGTGAAACTGCGCCGTTTTCGAATGCCATCATCGCTTCATCAAGGCCCTCGAACGCTTTCCCTTTTCCTTTGCCATTCTGGTCGACTACGGTCAAATAGTAAATCCCGAGAACTATATCGTTCGTAGGAACGGTTACGAGGTCTCCGGTGGCCGGTTTGAGAATATTGTGGTTGGCCGACATAAGTTCTTCGGCTTCTTTCTGCGCGTCAACCGAAAGAGGAAGATGTACGGCCATCTGGTCTCCGTCAAAGTCGGCGTTGAAAGCGACGCAGACGAGCGGCGGAAGCTGTATGGCAAGGCCCTCGGTCAGACGCGGTTTGAACGCCTGTATGCCGAGGCGATGCAAAGTCGGAGCGCGATTCAGAAGAACGCGCTTTCCCTTGATGACTTCTTCGAGTATCGCGTAAATTTCGTCGCCTGCCTGTTCAATGAGGCGGTTGGCGTTCCTGATTGTATGCGCCATTCCTCTGCTTATAATTTCATGGATAACGAATGGGCGGAAAAGTTCGAGCGCCATCTTCTTCGGCAAACCGCATTCATCGAGGTCGAGATGCGGACCGACAACGATGACGGAACGTCCCGAGTAGTCGACGCGTTTTCCGAGAAGGTTCTGCCTGAATCTGCCCTGCTTTCCTTTGAGCATGTCCGCGAGGGAGCGGAGCGGGCGGCGCTGGGCCGACATCTGCTGGGTTCCAAATCTGGTCGAGTTGTCGATAAGCGCGTCAACGGATTCCTGGAGCATTCTTTTTTCGTTCTTGACGATGACTTCGGGGGCTTTTATTTCAAGAAGTCTCTTGAGCCTGTTGTTCCTGTTGATGACGCGGCGGTAAAGATCGTTAAGGTCGGAGGTCGCGTATCTTCCTCCATCAAGCGCAACCATAGGACGGAGGTCCGGCGGCAAAACCGGGAGTGCCGTCAGGATGAGCCACTCCGGACGGATATTGTTCTTAAGCATCGAACGGAAAAGCTTCAGCCTCCTGAACGTCTTTCCATCGGCTGCGGTTTTCTTGGTGGCCGCCACGAGCGATTTTTCCATTTTGTGGATCTCGCTCTTTAGGTCCATTCTCTCGAGAATTTTCCTGATGGCTTCGGCTCCGCTACTGGCAGTGAAAACGTTGGCGAATCTCCTGCTGAGGTCGAAGTATTCCGTCTCGCTCAAAACGAGGCCGGGCCTGAGATTAAGAAGCGTCGATTTTATGTTGCTGGCTGCCGATTCGAATTCTCCGGACAATTTTTTGCCGGCTTTCTTGGTAGCCGCCGATTTCACGGTTTTTATCTTTCCCTTGAGTTCGCGTTCGATTTCCGCGAGCGCGGTTTTGCGGTTTTCCTCGTCGACTTCGGTCACGACGTAATCGACGTAATAAATGACGCGTTCGAGTTTTGAAGAAGATACGTCCAAAAGCAGGCTGAGGCGCGAAGGAATAGCCTTGAAGAACCAGATGTGGGCAACCGGAGCTGCGAGAGTTATGTGGCCAAGGCGTTCGCGCCTTACCGAAGCGCGAGTGACTTCGACTCCGCAACGGTCGCAGGTGACTCCCTTATATCTTATTCTGCGGTATTTTCCGCAATAACATTCATAATCCTTAACCGGACCGAAAATCCTCTCGGAGAAAAGTCCGTCTTTCTCCGGACGCTGCGTGCGGTAGTTTATGGTTTCCGGTTTTGTAATCTCGCCGTAAGACCAGCCTCCTTCCGAAGGATGCTTGCCAATCTTGTCGGGAGAAGCGGGACTTATCTTAAGCGCTTTGAAATCGTCGCGATGAGCGGTTTCCGATTCGTAAACCGGCTCCACGTTCATCGAAAGCGCCTTAAGTTCGCTCAAAAGAACGTTGAAGGTCGCCGGAATGTTCGGCTCTTTTATCGGTTCGCCGCGTATTATCGATTCGTATGCAGCCGAGCGCCCAACGACATCGTCGGATTTTATTGTCAGCATTTCCTGCAAGGTATGCCTTGCTCCGTAGCCTTCCAATGCCCAGACTTCCATTTCACCGAACCTCTGTCCTCCGAACTGCGCTTTTCCTCCGAGCGGCTGCTGAGTGATGAGCGAGTAAGGCCCGATGGAACGCATGTGCACCTTGTCCTCGACGAGGTGGTTGAGCTTCATCATATAAATGGTTCCGACGGTGACTCTCTGGTCGAAAGCTTCTCCGGTCTGTCCGTTATAAACGGTCGTTTTGCCGTCTTCCGACAAACCCGCCTTCTTGAGCTCGGCTCTTATTTCTTCTTCATTAGCCGAATCGAGTCCAGGAGTTATGGCGCGGTATCCGAGATTGGAAGCAGCCCATCCGAGATGGGTCTCGAGTATCTGTCCGAGGTTCATACGCGAAACGACGCCGAGCGGATTTAAAATTATGTCCACCGGCCTTCCGTCGGCAAGATACGGCATGTCTTCAACCGGCCTGACCTGCGAGATGACGCCTTTGTTTCCGTGGCGTCCGGCTAGCTTGTCTCCAGCTTGTACTTTCCTCAAGTGTGCGACTTCAACCTGTATGCGCTTGATGACGCCGACTTCGAGCTTGTCGCCCTGGTCGCGCGAGAATATTTTTACGCCAACGACGCGTCCGCGCTTTCCGTGCGGCATGGTCAGTGAAGTGTCTTTAACGTCCCTGGCTTTTTCTCCGAAGATGGCGCGAAGCAATCTTTCTTCGGCGGTCAGCTCGGTCTCGCCTTTCGGCGATATCTTGCCGACGAGTATGTCTCCGGCTTTGACTTCGGCTCCGATGCGGACAATTCCCTCTTCGTCAAGATTCCTCAATTTGTCTTCCGACACGTTCGGAAGGTCGGGAGTCGTGATTTCCGGTCCGAGCTTCGTGTCGCGGACATCGCAGTAAAAATCTTCGACGTGAATCGAAGTAAACATATCGTCGCGCTGCACGCGTTCCGAAATGATGATGGCGTCTTCGAAGTTGGCTCCTTCCCACGACATAAAAGCCACGGTCAGGTTCTGCCCGAGCGCCAATATGCCATCTTCGGTAGAAGGCCCGTCTATAAGAACGTCTCCTTTCTTAACAGCCTGGTTTATTGAAACTATCGGTTTTTGCGAAATACAGGTGTACTGGTTGGAACGCTTGAATTTCGTAAGCTTGTAGGTCTTTTTCTCCTTGCCGTAATTGACGGTAACCGAAGACGCGTCTACCGCCGACACTTTTCCGTCAGATTCGGCGCGGACCACATAACCGGAATTTCCGGCGCAAACGCTTTCCTGCCCGGTCATTACGTGCGGGGCGCGCGGCCTGATGGAAGGGGTTGCCTGGCGTTGCATGTTCGAACCCATGAGTGCGCGGGACGCATCGGTGTGCTGAAGGAACGGAATGAGTGATGCCGCGATACTGACAAACTGGTGCGGCGCGACCTCGGCGAGGTCTATTTCTTCCGCCGGGTATGTTCCTACTTCTCCGCCGAAACGGGCTTCAAGAACGCTTCCGGAAATCTTGTCGTCTACGCGGGCGACGGCACCGTGGACTATTTTGTGCTTTTCTTCCTCGAGCGCGTCGAGCCAGATTATTTCATTTGTTATTTTTCCGTTTTTAACTTTGGCGTACGGCGTTATCAAAAATCCGAAATCGTTCACGCGCGCAAAAGCGGCGAGGTAGTTTATAAGACCGATGTTCGTTCCTTCTGGAGTGAGTATCGGACAAATTCTTCCGTAGTAAGAGTGGTGGACGTCGCGGACTTCAAAGCCGGCGTGCTCCCTTCTCAAGCCTCCGGGGCCGAGCGCGGAAAGGCGGCGTTTGTGTTCAAGTTCTGCGAGCGGGTTCACCTGGTCCATGAACTGCGAAAGCTGCGATGACGCGAAAAATTCTTTCACGACCGCATTGATGGGCCTGAAGTTTATGAGCTGGGCGGGAGAAAGAGTGTCTCTGTCGAGCGTGGACATCCTGTCCTGGATTATTCTCCTTAAGCGCGCGAGTCCGACGCGGAGCCTTCCCTGCAAAAGTTCGCCGACGGATTTCAGGCGGCGGTTGCCGAGGTGGTCGATGTCGTCCGGCTTGGAACCGGGCGTGTTGTTGAGGCGGATGACCTCCCTGACTATGGCGACGATGTCGTCAAGGTCGAGCAGGCGGTTTTCCTTGGTCTGCTTTATCTCGAGGCGCTGGTTGAGCTTGAACCTGCCGACCGGCGAAAGGTCATAGCGTTCGAAGCGGTGGAATATGGAATCAACCAGGTTTTTGGCCGTGGCTGCGGTTGCCGGGTCGCCCGGACGGAGGCGGCGGTAGATTTCTATGTAGGAATCATCGAGGTTTTTGGCCGTGTCTTTCTTGAGCGTGGCTTCGATGAATTTCGTGGGGCCGCGGTCGATATCCTGGAACTTCGTCTTTATCATTTCATCGGTCGCTCCGAAAATGCGCAAAAGGTCGGTTACGGGAACTTTCCTGTTTCTGTCTATTTTTACTCCGATGACGCCGTCCGGGTCAGTTTCGAATTCAAGCCAGGCTCCGCGGTTCGGGATTATTTTCGCTCCGAAAAGATATTTGTCGTGCCATGCGGCGGCGGTGAAGTAGGCTCCCGAGGACCTGATGAGCTGCGAAACGACGACTCTTTCGACGCCATTTATGATGAACGTTCCCCTGTCGGTCATCGCCGGAAAATCTCCGAGATAGATCTCCTGAGCCATCGATTGTCCGGTCTTTTTGTTTTCGAGCTTTACCTTTATATAAAGCGGAATTTCGAAGGTTGCATCCTTATATATGACGGTTGCTTCGTCCGCTTTCGGCTTGTCAAAACGAAAACCCTCGAAATAAAGTTCGAGCTCTTTTCCTGTATGGTCGCGTATCGGAGAAACTTCCTCGAGCAGTTCCTTCATTCCGTCTTTCAGGAACCACTGATAAGATTTGAGCTGGATCTCATTAAGGTTGTAAGTCGAAGCCAGCGATTTGAATTTTGAAAAATCTTTGAGAGGAAGGATTTTTGACATTTAGTTTTTTTATTCCGACGAGCGAGGATGCAAAGTGAAAAAATTATTTTTCATTTTGTCCGAGCGCTGTCGGAAAAAAGGATTTATCCTTTTAAATTATTTTTTTCTTTGCGACATTTTTTTAATATTTTTTGAAAGCAATGATAAAAAATTATTTTATGCGGCATAGAAAGCCGCAAATCTGGACCGGATTTGATGAAAAACGAAAAAAAACAAGCCGCAGGAGCTGTTTGGCTTGAAATTTGGATTGGCACATATCTTATACTGACCGCCCGGAACTGTCAACCCCATATTTTTGAACCCGAGAATGCGCGATTGAACAGGATATAGAATCGCCGTTTTCGTATAAAAATCAATAAAAAATGCCGGTCGCACAAACAAGCGCGACCGGCAAACTTCCTCTTTGCAACGTCAGCTAAGCTTCTTGATGACTCTTTGAAGTCGATTGGTCCATTTATCGTGGCCGAACTTTTTGACTACTCCATGGAGACGATCGGCCCATGCTTCGTAGCGATTAAAAATTTCATCCATCGCTTCGCGTTCGCGTCGCTCCTTCTCGGGCTGGTTGTAGTGCTTACCGACTATAAGCGGCACCTTAAGATCCAGCATTACCGACTTCATCTCCGTAAAAACTTCCATACGGCAAACAAAATCGATGTCTTCCATGCCGCCGATGCCATCGCAAAAACCGGAAAATCCGTATGAGAGCATTTCCTGACGGAAGACAAAAAGCCTTACCAACATCCCGGTATTGCGCAGATGCCAGTACGACAATCCGAGGTTAACCTTGTTTCCTTCGCATCGCCCACTGAAGGAAGCACCGACAGCACCGACTTTCTCGTCGGTAAATTGTTTGAGCATGCTTTCAATATGATGCCGTTCAAACCTCGCTTCAACGGACACATTAAAAACATATTTGTACTGCCCATCCATGCCAGGCAAAGCATTCATAAACTGGATTTGCTGAAGAGATTCATTGAGCGCCTTAGTCCATGTGTATCCCTTTTTAATTTCTATGAGGTAAACACACGGGTCGTTCAGCTCCGCGAGCCATGCCTTCGTGGCTCCACAGTCTTCCTGTTCATTGATAACGACGATTATCAAGGGAATGAAGCTCCGGAGAGCTTTCACTTGTTTCAATACTCCCGGGTTTTTGTAGGAACGGATTACCGCGACTACTTCATTCAGGCTCGGCACATCTTTCATTTCATTCTCCTTTTGCGCCCCAGATAGGCACACGGAAATTACTGTTAAGAAGAGCTATTCTGCCCCAAATAGGCAGGTAGCAATTACGTTGCAGATATGTCAAAGCAACTCGCCAAAGAATACATTAAACGTTAAGAAAAGTCAATCTTACCGCAGATATTTCCATCTGTTGGCGTTTTGCTCGTCCAGCGTTTTCGCGAAAATGGTCTTCCCTGTTTTGGGGTCGCTCAGGTAAAACCAGTACGGCGAAGAAACCGAATCCAGAACAGCGCTTATTGCCGATATGTTCGGGCTGCCTATCGGACCCGGCGGCAAGCCTGAGTGCAGGTAAGTGTTGTACCGTGAGTCTATTTTGAAATCGTCTTGCGACAGCGGATAGCAGCTTGATTGACCTTTCAATATTTTTTTAAGATAGCAGATGGTCGCGTCTATATCGAGCCTCATCCCGGACGCCAGCCTCTTTTTTATTATTCCTGCGACTATTTTCGAATCGTTTTCATTGGAAACTTCTTTTTGTACCAAAGATGCGATAATAAGATTCTTTTTATAATTGATGACGTCGCGGTTCAGTATGGGTTCCGCTTTTTCATGAAAATTTTCGAGGAACTTGTCGACTACCGCTTTCACGGTCGAATGTTCGGAAAATTTGTATGTGTCCGGATAAAGCCTGCCTTCAATGTGGTTATTTTTATCAAAAGAAACAAGATATCCCGCCGGAAGAACTTTTTCTTTCGCCAGCAAAGCATCAATGTCATAAACAGATGCTCCGTCCGGAACTTTTACTTCTATGTCGCTTCCCTGCTCGCTAAGCATGTTCAATATCTGCGGCGAACTCGAGCTTCCGGAAATCTCGTAAATGCCGGGCTTTATGCTGCCGGCGGAACCGGTTGCAACGGAATATATTTCAAAAGCCTTTACCGAGCGTATAAGATCCTCGCTTTTAAGGCGTTCCGCTATTTTTACAAACCCTTCACCCTGCGATATCTCGAATATTTTCGGAACTCCGGCTGCGGAAACCGGCTTTAGCTGGCTGAAAAGCAGGTAGACAGGAGTAAGAAATAAAACCGCCGCAATAAATAAAATCGCGGCTTTGTTCTTTAAGATATCGGTGGTTATTGTCATTTTTTTCATCCCGTTAGAAGCAGATCGCGATCAATGCAAATCTGTAAAAATTATTTTATGGTAAAAATTGCAACGTGTTGAATAATATCATGTTATTGAGTAGTGCGATCGCGGCTTCTAACGGGATTCAATGGCGATGATAATAGCTATGAGTAAAAAACTTGTCAAAATGCTTGAGCCTCCGTAACTCAGGAACGGGAACGGTATTCCGACAACGGGAACAAGGCCTAACGCCGAACCGCTGTTGAAAAAAGCCTGCATCGAAAAAACTATGGCGGTGCCGAGGCAGATGAATTTGTCGAAATTGCGCGTAGCGGAAATGCCAATTTTTAGAATACCCAAAATCAGCGCGAAGAAAGCCGCTATGACCAGAACGCCCCCGGCAATTCCCCATTCTTCTATAAGCGCCGCGACAATAAAGTCGTTAGTCGGCTCAGTCAAAAATCCGAGCTGAGTTTGCGAGCCTTGTCCGTATCCTTTCCCGAACATTCCCGCCGAACCTATGGCTATCTTTGATTGGACAACGCTGTAATTCGCGCCTAAGACGTTTTTTTCGGGATAGAAATAATGCACTATGCGAAGTTTTTGATAGTCTTTGAGACCCCAGTTCCAGATAAAAAATCCGCAGATGATAAAGGCAATCACAGCCAAAAATATTCTGTCGCGCGGAAGCCCACTCAATAAAAGAAAGCCGAACCAAATGCCAAAAAGAACGACGGCAGAACCTAGCGCCGGCTGCAAAGCCACCAAAAGCGCGGGCACTATAAAAAACAAAAATGATGTCAGGATTATCTTCCAGCGCGCCACCGAGAGATGCCTTCTGCTGAAATATTCCGCGAGAAGAAGAATAAGGCTTATCTTGGCGAGTTCCGCGGGCTGCAAACTGAAAGGCCCGATAACCAGCCAGCTTTTTACATTTCTTATGTTGGGACCTATCACGAGAACCAAAATAAGCAGCAAAATGGAAAGCGCGTAAAATCCGATTATGAACCATCTATATCCTAGAACGGAACGCCAATCGAATTTTTTAAAGACGAATATCAAAGCAAGCCCCAGCGCCATAAATACCGCTTGTTTATAAAAAGAACTTTGGGAAACGCTGGACAAAACAACAAGGCTCGCCAATAAGACTATCGAAAGCGGTAAAAAAATATTTCTGGCCGATGGGATGGCCGCTACACTCAGCTTTGTTTGCATCTTTGATATCTAGTAACCGTATAAATATATCTTTGTCGCCGATGTGTCGATATTCCCGAGAAGCGGATGCGCTATCGAAAAAGACTGCTGCTGTCCGGGCATTATGCCGCTGAGCTCGGTTTTCGATATTCCGGCAGGCTGGCCGAGCTTGCTGTAGATTATGGCGAATATGTCCACATTGGAAACCGAGACATTATCGTTGTTGATAATACTCCCCGTCACGTCAATCTCGCTGTTTGAAATTGAAGTCGATGAATTCTGGAGCGCGAGATCTGGCTTATTGAAAACAGAACTTGAAACCCAGTCGGGCTGGCCGGTCACCGAAAAATCTGCCGCCACTATATTCGAGGAACTGGCGAATGGCTTGTTGAACTCGGCAATGTATTTTATTTCCGACGCGTAAACGAAAGATTCTCCGTTTATCTCTCCCCCCGGAACCGGATTGCCGCTGGCATCAAGCAGCGTGAACTTATAATAGAATCTGCTTGCCGAAAAAGTCTGGTTGGGATTTTGTATCTGCACCATAACGCTGATGCTCGAAGGAGTCGGATGAAAAACCATCGGCTGTCCGGCGATTATTGCCGCAAGCTGCGATGTTGCGCAGGCATTGGGGCAAACGCCTCCGCAATCTATGCCTTGCTCACCCGTGTCCTGCACTCCGTTTGAACAGCTTGAAGCCGGCTTTAACAAAGGCGAATAGAGCCAGTAAAATATCGCCCCTAAAATAGCCAGGTAAAAAAGTCCGTAAGCGAACTGCTTGAAGGTTCTCATTAGCTTAAATTATATAACCAGAAAGCCATAAAGGAAATAAAAATCGCCAGAGCTTTTGTATGCCGGCGTACTCTACTTTCCCAGCCGTCGAAACAGCAAGTATCATTGAGTTCGTGCGCTTTAACCCCGCACCAGAGCGAAGCTCGGTGCGGGGCATGCTTCTCTGCTGTGCCCCGTACTAAAATTTTCTGCAATGATATCCCGGCGAATCCTACTTTCCCAGCCGTCGAAACAGCAAGTATCATCGGAGCATTACACTTTAACTTCTCTGTTCGGAATGGGAAGAGGTGGTACGTATAATGCTAAATCACCGGGAGATCGCTGAAGAAAATTTTTAGTGCGGGGTTCGGAGTGGAAGACCTGCCTGCCGACAGGCAAGGGTGGTACACACACGAATAAAACACCGGCAGACAAAAAATCTGGCGCGTATTTCCAACATGGAAGTTTCCGCTTCGTGAGGAGCTCTCGGAGGAAATTTTAGCTTGGTCCGAGGCACATAAAATTTTATGTGCTCGGTAAAATTTCCGAGAGGCAGCGATAATTTCTAGCTGGAAGAAATTAATCGCGGTCCTCACGAAGCGGAAACTGTAATAAGTCAGCATTGGGATAATCAGCATGTTTAACGTCCGCCTTTATCGGACGAAAAAAGCATTGATGTTATTAGTACCGCTCGGCTAAAACCATTGCTGGCCTTACACCTGCGGCCTATCAACGTGGTAATCTCCCACGAAACATTTCTAACTTGCGTTAGAAGATACCTAATCTTGAGGTAGGCTTCGCGCTTAGATGCTTTCAGCGCTTATCCCTTCCAAACATAGCTACCCGGCGCTTCATTTGGTAACAAAGCCGGTACACCAGAGGTCTGTTCAGCCAAGTCCTCTCGTACTAAGGCCAACTCCTCTCAAGTATCAACGCCTGCAGCAGATAGAGACCGACCTGTCTCACGACGGTCTGAACCCAGCTCACGTGCCCTTTTAATTGGCGAACAGCCAAACGCTTGGGAGCTTCTACACCCCCGCGCTAGGGCGAGCCGACATCGCTGTTAAATTTTTCTCCTCTTACGAAGAGGTTCGGACTATATCTTCACCCTTCGACTTGCTACACTCGCTCAGTGCGAGCCCTTAAATCGGTTAGGGGTTCGGCGTATTAGTTACCCATATAAGTAATGGATAGCTCTCAGTCTTTCGACTTCAGTCTCTACGGGGTTATAACTCAATTTTATATTTCATAGAATTAACTATGTTTTCAGAAATCAATTCTTTTAATCTTGGGATTGATGATTTTAAGAAACGGATTCTCTGATATTTTTTATCTTTGTTTAGAGTTGCATCCAAACCAAGGTTTTTCAATTTTCCCAAAAGAATTTTCTGATTCTCGATTGAGTATTGCTGAGTATTAAGATAATAATCAGAAAAACTGCAACTGCTTCCATCATCCATAAACCATACGGATAAAGAAACAGCATCTAAAACCAGATTCTTTGGAACAATCTTTTTACCATTCCGATAAAAAGAATGTAATAAATCAGTAAGTTCGGATAATTGTTTCGTATAAAAACGGTATGCAATCCGTTCTCCGTTGCCTTTTCGCATTTTCGGTTCTGACGAAACAACATTTTGCAATACGGAATATTTCCAATCGACATACTCTTTTTGAGCATAAGAGTGGTTAATTTCCAATAATGCATTTTTTCTTCCTGGAAATATACGAATATATCCATCGCCAAGAACTGATCCTAAAACTACTGATTTTTGGAATTGAGTTAAACTTCCCACGGGGTTGTCCATATGATAACTCTATCTTATCACATGGAGTTCTCCGTTATAAGCCAAATTTTTGTTTTTCTTTCTCCATACTTAAGAGAAAGAAAGGTATGACATTACTGTCATAGCACCCCGATATGTTAAGGTGCCGAGCATCGTCGTCGATAAGGACTCTCGGACGATACCAGCCTGTTATCCCCAGAGTAGCTTTTATCCGATGTCTCCCACCTTTCTATAAAGAGTGGTCGGGTCACTAAGTTCTGCTTTCGCATCTGCGCGACTTGTAGGTCTTGCAGTTAAGCCGGCTTTTGCCTTTACGCGTCCAGCCCGGTTTCCATCCGGGCTAAGCCGACCTTAATAAACTCCTCCGTTACTTTTTAGGAGGACAACGCCCCATTGAAACTGCCTGCCAAGCACTGTCCCCTGTCGTTTTTTCCGACAAGGTTAGATTTTAAAATCTTAAAAATGGGTGTTTCATTGGCGCCTCCACACCTCCCGAAAGAGATGCTTCAAAGGCTCCCCACTACGCTACGTATTAAGACCTTAAAGCCAATACCAAGCTGCAGTAAAGCTTCTGGGGTCTTTTCGTCCCGCTGCAGGTATCCAGCGTCTTCACTGGAATCGCATTTTCACCGAGCTTGCCGTCGAGACAGTTTCCCAGTCGTTACACCTTTCGTGCGCTTCGGAACTTACCCGAAAAGGAATTGCGCTACCTTAGAACGATTATAGTTATCGCTGACATTGACGAGGGCTTGATCCAGTCAGCAGTAAGTATTGCTACCTACCACCGCCAGACTTGACCTTCTCGCATCGGTCAGGTGTCACCCCCTATACATCCACTTGCGTGTTCGCAGGGAGCTGTGTTTTTGGTAAACAGTCGCCAGGAAGACTTTCGCTGCGGCCCCAGCGCACCGCGCTAAAGCGCGTCGCGCAGAATTATGAAGTATGAATAATGAATTAAGGGTTTTAAATTCCATAATTCATAATTCTTTATTCACTATTCTGCATCGCACCTTAGTGCGATGCACTAGGGCAGGCCTTATCGCTAACTTACGGCCGCTTTTTTGCCTAGTTCCTTGACGGCAAATCACTCGTTCCCCTTGGTCTTCTCGACCTATCCACCTGTGTCGGTTTACGGTACGGATTCCATATTCATAATCTTAGAAGTTTTTCTTGGAAGTCTGCTCGATGAACGTTCGCCGGAAAACCGGCAATTGCCTTTTTACTGGAGTTCGCTATTGAAAGCAGCGCTCCGGATTTCCCAAGAGCACACCCTCGCGCAAGGACGCCAAACCAATAAGGCGTTCCATCTACTAAACCTCGTCCCTCCATCGAAAAATACGGAAGTGACGGAATATTAACCGTCTGTCCATCGTCTGCGGTTTTCACCATCGACTTAGGGCCGACTAACCCGTGGTTGATTGCCAGTGCCACGGAAACCTTGGATTTTCGGGGTCCCAATTTCTCATTAGGATTGTGGTTACTCATTCCAACATTCTCTCTTCCCGCCGCTCCACCGCCCCTCACGGGTGCAGCTTCGACGCAACGGGAATGCTCTCCTACCATCGTCGCGCGAAGCGCGACGAGCATATAGCATATAGCTAATAGCGTGTAGCATATTGCGAATAGTTTTTTAGTCCTATCCGTTTTTTTGCCATTTGCTATTTGCCATAAGCCATTCGCCCGTTGTGCTTCGCACAACGATTCGTATCTTCGGTACTATGCTTAGCCCCGGTACATTTTCGGCGCCACTTGCCGTCGAATAGTGAGTTGTTACACACTCTTTAAAGGATGGCTACCTCTAAGCCAACCTCCTATCTGTCACCGGCACGAGACTACCTTTAACACTTAGCATAGATTTAGGGACCTTAGATGACGATCAGGGCTGTTTCCCTTTTGACCATGGAGCTTAGCCCCCACAGTCTAACTGCTGTACTTGCACACCGGTATTCGGAGTTTGATTGAGCTGCTGAGCTTTCGCCCTTTACAGCTCATCCAGTAGCTCTACCCCCAGTGCTACGTATCAGCGCTAGTCCTAAAACTATTTCGGAGAGAACCAGCTATTACCAAATTCGATTAGCTTTTCACTCCTTACCTCAGCTCATCCGAAGGTTTTGAACAACCAACCGGTTCGGACCTCCTCCTCCATTTCTGGAGGATTCATCCTGGCCAAGGCAAGCTCATCTGGCTTCGGGTCTATGATGCACTGCGGTCCCACTCAAATTTTCGGGCTCGAAATATTCAAGCTCAAAAAATTGAGTGGGATACGCCCTATTAAGACTCGGTTTCCCTGCGCGTACACCCCTTTGGGGCTTACACAGGCAATGCACCATAAGTCGTTGGATCATTCTTCAATAGGCACAGTGTCAGGCTTGCGCCCTTCACTTCCTTGTAGGCGAATGGTTTCAGGTTCTATTTCAACGGCCTCACCGGCCTGCTTTTCACCTTTCCCTCACGGTACTTGTTCACTATCGATCATCAAAAGTATTTAGCCTTACGAGATAGTACTCGCGAATTCCTTCGAAGTGTTCTGGCCTCGAAGTACTGAAGTAAAGAAACTAAGAAGGTCACTCGTTTTCGCCTACGGGGCTTTCACCCTCTTTGGCATCACTTTCCAGAAAATTTCGGCTAACAAATGACTTTGTAACTTCTCCACCCGAACCCGTAACAAACGATCCATGGCGAACCATCGATCGTAAGTTACAAGTTAAGAGCGTTTCTCCCTTATTACCCTAGGGTGCATTTTTTTATAAATGAATCCTAGTTTCGGCTGTTCCCGTTTCGCTCGCCGCTACTCAGGGAATAAAATTTTTTCTTCTTTCCTCCGCTTACTGAGATGTTTCACTTCAGCGGGTCTGCTCTTTCATATCAAGTATGAAAGCAACTTAGGTTTGCTAAGTTAGGTTTCCCCATTCGGAAATCTCCGGATCGTCGGTTGCTACACACCTCCCCGAAGCATATCGCTGCTACGCCGCGTCCTTCATCGCCTTTTGATGTCTAGGCATCCTCCATTCGCCCTTATTATGCTTGCTTCGTCCGCTCAATGCGAAACGATAAAGCATGCCAATTATCCCAATGCTGACTTACGTCATCTTGTTATGAACAAAATGACACCCTGCACATCGTTTAGAAATTGGGTTTTTAACTTCCCCCGGCGGGACGCCAAAGAAAGTTAGAAAACGTTACGATGCAGGGAATCTTGTATTTATCTCTGCAACAATGAGTGCGAGCACTTTCAATCATGTTCTGTGCAACTCGCTTTTTGATGCGGAAATTTGATTATTAAAAGACAGTCGTCTCAATCGTTTCTCCGCAAAATAAAAAACCGCTTGGAGCGGTTTCAAACACGACAAAACGCCGGTTTCTAGCCGCTACTTTTTTGGGTTAATTTCTTGCTGGTCATCAGGTAGGTATTATGATAATCGTTCCAGGAATAGTGTCAAGACCGCGCCTTTTAACTTGTATTCTTGATGAAAAGCGGTACTATATTATCCACCTAAACAAGAGGAGTTCTTATGGACTCGGGCTACGATAAGCGGGAAGGTACGGCTACAAGCGCAGAGTGGGAATATCTGCAAAGCAAAAGGAGTTCGCATTTCCGCGGAACTCTTACAAAAAGGTTCAATAAGTTCTTTCCCAATGGGCATAAAACAAGCATAAGGCCGCTTGTCGAAGAAATTGCCAAACATGTGTTGAGTGGTGAAATATTTTCCGATTCCGCCATTTTCCAACACATGAACGACATTCACCCGGAAGCTTTTGAAGTTATAACCAAATACGGCAAAGATTATACTCCGCTTATTTGGGATAGAGCTTTACCTGAACCGGATGATGGCTGTTGCTTCGGCAATGCATGGCAACTCGCCGATTCGATAAGAAAAAAACCAGGGCAAGAAAGAGATGCGCACGAACCATCCGTGTACGTCGAGGGAATTGCTTTCGGTTCGGTCGTGCGGCCCATGCTTCACGCCTGGAACGCACACAGCTTAAACGGGGAAATCGCCATCGATTGGACTCATTACACCGTTTGCAGATGGTCGCGTTATCTCGGCATTCCGATAACGCTCGAAGAACACGCTGAGTTGCGCCACCTGACCCCGCTTGGCAAAAACGTGAACCTGCTCTTTCACAAAAAATATTTCACGCCGCAAGCTAAAATCAGACTGGTTTCCATTCTGGAGGAAAGGAAAACCACTTAAAGACTGCTGAACATCGCAGTCTTTTTTGTTAACTTTTAAAACAAAAACACCCCGTTTTAGTGGGGTGTTTTTGGCTAAAATACCTTGCGGGATTTAGCGTGAACCGGTCGTTTCTCTTAAGCGGTTGATAAGCGTTGCGGCGTAATCTTTTCCGCCAAGACCGAAAGCCAGTCCGCCGGCCAAAGCCAGCATGGCTACGAATCCGGTGATAACGGTGTTGATGACGCTGACAGCGACATTCAATTCAACCAAAGCAGTCAGAAAACCGAAGACGGTTATCGCCCACCAGGCCAAAGAGCCGAGGAAGTGGGCCGCGTGCAATTTCGCGCTCATTACCGAAGCCGAAGCAATCTTCCTCACAAAGTTTGCCAAGACGACGGCAGCGAGCATTATCAGGACAGCCATCGCTACGTTCGGGATGTAGAAAAGAACATCCCTCAAGAACGAAGAGAAAGCGAAAAGTCCCAAAACATCGGAAGCAGCGAGAAGGAACGCGATGGTCACAAACCAGTAAACTATCTGTCCGACGAACCTCGCACCGCGAAGGCGCAAACCTCCTCTTTCAAAGTAAGGAGTAAGGCCGAGCTTGGCGAGCAGAGAATCGAGTTTGAGAGCTTCGAGAATCTTCTCGACTACGAGCGTGCCGAGGACATACGCGACAATAAGGCCGATGATGATTATGATAAGCGCGCCGATCAAGCTCGGCAACACGCCTACCATGCCAGCCCACAGCCCCTGAAGCGAAGCCACAACAACTTCTGTCCAATTTTGAGCTACCATTTAGTAAATTTTTTATTTGTAGAATTCCGACCTTTCGTTATGACAATGTTCCGGAAGATGCCTCCGAAACACAGTCTGTATTGCTGGTTTAATTATACCAATTTATTGATTTTTTGATATGAATCCGTGTGGAAAACTGAAAACAGCGTTTTTATAAGTTTTTTAAGCGAAAAATGATAATTTTTTGCATAAAAAAATTGGGTTGATTGCCGTTAGGCAACCAACCCGTTTTGAGGAGCATGCTTCGCCGAGTCAGACTCGGCTTCGCTCCAGTTGAATTTGGCGCCTATTCAAGCGCCGTTTGCGCCAACTGCGATGTCGTAATCAGTCGCCAGTTCTCATCGGTAGCTTTCGGCTTGATGGGCTTGGAACCCATCTCGCACAGTGGACAACTCGCATCCCAATCCTGAATGCGCCGATTGACCACCGGGAGAATCCGGAAATCACCGACGCCGTTCACCGGAATGATTTCCAGGCCGCCGCGGTTGATGATGACCGGGTCGTACGGCACGAAGCTTACGCGCGGAATTTTTCTTATTAACTCGAGAATCGCTTCCGCGAAGCTGGTGCCTCGCGTACAGAAATCCTCGACGACGAGCAGCTCCGCTCCGTTGTAGACGCTGCCCGTCAATACCAGTTGTCCGTCTATCTTCTTCATCTCCGCCACAGGCGCGTCGAGCATCTTCGCGATTTCATTGCCGAGCGAGGTTGCGCCGTCGGGTACGCCGACAACGAAATCAGGCCTGGGCACCCCCATGGCAACCAATTTCATCACCATCTGGTACGCCATGATTCTGAGGATGTTAGCGTACGCGAGCAGGATCTTCGAGACGAAGAACCCGTCGCTGTGGCGCTCCGACTTAAGAAGCGCATGCCTGCCGAAGCGTCCTTCGCTGGCTGCTTTGTAATCGTAAGCCCAGAACGCGCCAAGAACCGTCGCCATATAAACCACTTCGTCGGCGGTCAGAGCCCGCTGCACCGTTTCGGGACGCAATGCGAGAAGCTCGTCCCTTCCCATCTGCATGATATTCATGAACTCTCCTTCGTTATAAATACCGGTTTGCAAAATTGCGGTCTCCCGCATCATGATTTAATTGCCAATTTGCAGCTACAACCGCTGTTCCGGCTGATTGCCAAACATTAGTTAAAATGAAGAAGAAAATCAACCCCGCACCTTTTGGAAATAAAAGGTGCGGGGTCAAGGAAAACAAAAAAGGGCGCCGTATTCAAACAGCTAACCCCTTCAAATCGGCATACTGCCGATAAAGTCTTAATTAGAACGGATACTTCCCGGCGCGCATGAGTGCTTCGTTGAGGTCCTCGCAAGCATCTATGGCTGCGCATCCGGCCGCTTCCGCAAAATCTTTCGAGTCACGAGCGAACGGCCCCTTCTGCCACGCCGCGATGATCCCGCGCGAAGAGTTGACCACAGCACCGAACCCGTCATCATTGAATGGAACGACTGCTCCGTCCGACCCGCCACCCTGAGCTCCGTAGCCCGGAACAAGCATGATGGCCTTCGGCAGGATTGATCGCATTATCGGGGCGTCCTGTGGATATGTAGCACCCATGACGACGCCGAGGTTGCGATAACCATTCTCGCCTTCAGTCCCTTCACCCCATTTGGCAACACGGAGTGCGAGCTCTTCCCACACCGTACGGTTGGCAAGCGTGACCAGATTCTCGATTTCTGAATTCGGTTTGAACGATGTCTTGTCAACCACAAAGGCTCCTGTGCCGTACTCTTTCATCTCTTTCACGAAACGGCTGATACAGTCCTCGCCGATATAGCCGTCAATTGTCACCGCATCGGTACGAATCGGGGCTTGCACCGGAAGCTCGCCGAAGAACGGGACACGACCGATGTGAGCTTGAGCGTAAGCATCGGCGGTGTCCGAACCGTCTTTGCGTTTGGCGTCCTTGATGACCACCAAATTTTTCGACCAGGCGTATTCAATTGTCCGCTCGAGAGCGCGCCAGGTATGGGAGCACATTTCGTAGAACGCCGCTTGAGGCTTCACGGCGCCGGCGTGCGGTTCGATCGCGTCGATGATTAGGCGGTTGTATCTAAAGTAAAGCTCGCCTAATGCTTCCCACGACGAGCCGTACTCTTTGATTACCTCCTCGATGAGATGAGGCGGTATGAAGCGGAGCTGTGGGTCAAGCCCGACGCATAGCACACTTTTCTTGATTTGCATTGCAGCTTGCAGCTTGTCGACGAACGTTTTCATAGTTTTCCCTTTCATTATCCGGTTTTTACTTCTCAAGTTGCGTCGCCAAATCAATCTTTGGCTTGAGGCGATATTAATCCTAAAGCAGGGCAAAAGGCAATAAAAATCTTGCCGGCACTATGATGCATCATAGTGCTTATAAAACCGGCAAAAATACATTAAAAAATATCGCGAGTATAACAAAAATTCCGCTTAAGACGGAATTTTTGTTAGTTTATGGTTTTCTCTATTTTTTCTTCTTCGGCAATCAGCTGCATAAGAGTATTCCTAAGAGATTCGTCGTTAGCCCTTATGTTTTTATTCTGCAAATCTTTCAAATCGGCAATGACTTCTTTTATATTGGGCAGCATTTCGATTTTTGCCTGCGCGCTTATCACGCCCAACGCGTTGATTATTTTTTGCCCTTTCTCAACAGGATCTCCGTCCTTTTCGGATTCCAAAGGCGTTGCCACGCCTTCCGGTATGTCCTTCAAAAATTTTTCGAAATCTTCTGGCATATTTTTATTAACCTAATTATACAGAATCGCTCCAAAAAATCAATCCCTGGCATTGAATATTATTATGGATACAATTCCTCGTTCTTGAAAGGTATAAGCGCCAAAACAACCGCTTCTATATAATAGCGAGTCCTGTCTATAACATCGCCGGTTAAAATTCCGACAGCGCCGTTCTTCTGTTTTGAATTTTCTCTCTTAAAAACTATATCATCAGCTTCTCCGAGCTCCATTCCCTGTTTTATCAGTTCCGAGACTTTCGGAGGCAAAAAGAAAGTCCCGGTTTTTCCTTTGCCGAATTTTCCGTTTTTGCCTTTTATGACCACCCAGGCGAACGCTTCCACTTGCGGTGAGCTTTGTCGAACCATATCGGAATCCTTTTCTTTTACACTGAGCTTGTCGAATGTGTCCACTCCGCCTTCTATGCCAACCCAGAAATCTCCGTCGGCCATATGCGAGGCATTTTCGGCACGGTTCATGGCTCCATTGAAAGTTTCCGTGTCGTTTTTGGGCTGGTCGCTTACTTCCGACGCCGCCGAAATTCCTTCTGTTTCAAATTTCTCGTCGGGAAACATTTTGCCGAAAGCGGCGACAACGGCACTTATCTTAACCGGATTTGTCGAGGCGATTATTATTTTTTTCATAATTCAATTTTATCATTAGGAATTATTTTCCCGTAGAAATCCACTCTTTCTCCGGTCTGGTCATTTATACCCAGACTTAAATAACTGCCGTCTTCTGCCTTGTAATCCCAAAATGCTTCGCTGTCGCCTTTTTTGAAAATTTCCTCGCCTTTTATTTCTTCTGCAACCGCATGTGCATTGTATAAAAACCTGAATTTATTATCGTCGAAATAAATCTCTTCGGGAAACGGTTGCCGAAAATCAGTCTTTACTTTTTTCACCAACAAGAACATATTCTCATTCAAATCGTCGGCAAAAACATAGTCATCACTCAAATAACATTTGGTATAAAAACTGCCGTCGTCAAATCTAAATCTGACAACTTCTTTGACAATAAAGTCCCTGCCGTCCGCAGACAATTTAATGCCTGTTTTTACTTTTGAGCGGAACTCGGAAACATTCATGGTGGTAAATTGACGTGAATTACTCTACCACTTTAATGTTTTTATTAAATTTTTCGCAATTTTCATTCATACACCAAAAATTTATCTCGTCCGTCCCTTTATGCGCTGGTTCTCCCTCTGGTTTATTGTGAGCATCAGGACCACTCTGTTTGAGTTTCTGCCCACATTTTTCGCATTTTCGTATTTCGTCATTCATAAAATGTTTATTCTCTCATTAGCACTTGTTTCTGCTGTTGAAACTGAGTATCTCTCTCTGAAATTTCAGTAGAAATCAATGTTTTATTTGAATATACGTCAGTAACCTCATCGTGCGAAATATCATAAATAGTTCTGCCCTGACTTTCATGGGTAGACCCTTGATAGTTGATTGATATAAGGCAAGTATTTAATTGCTTACTAAAGTGATACGTCGGTTCACCGAATAAGAAGTGATAGGGAATATTTTTAGTTTTGTAGTCTTCAAAAAACCTTAAGCCATTTTGATCGCACTTTATTGAAGATTCTAATAACTGTTGCTGTTTTTGCTGAATTTGTACAGAAAACAGAAAATAAAGTAGATAGAACCCCACTAAAAAAGCTATAAGAACTATAATTATTTTAAACCAATTTTCTACAATAAATTTTTTCATAAAATTATTTACGCTTATAGTTATATGGATTTATATATCCCTTTTTGCCAGTAAAAGGATTGGAATTTCCTTTCGTGGAAAAATTATCGAACCTAGAATGATTCGGTGTAGTTTTGTAATGGGGTGCTACATAGCTACCTGTTGATGGTTTGTAATATCCCCTAACATGAGTTGTCCTTGCTTCGGCAGAAACAGAAAAAGATAAAACGCCGATGAGCAATAATGTAGATAATGTTAGGAGATGTTTTTTCATAATTAAAATTTGCTAATCAATACACTCTATTCAATCACAATTTGATTCATCATATTCCACAACAGACATGTTGCAACCAATGAATTCTTTGATTTACTGGTTAACTGTTCGTCCAGTTTTTGTTTGAACATTTTAAGACTGTCGTCATTGGCATCCTTAATGGACTTACCCTTTATGAGGGAAATACCAACTTGATTTGAGCATTCCAGATTTGGCTTGGCATATTCGTCTTGGAGTGGTTTATGAATGCTGTCTTTATCATAGGGAAATATAAAATCTTGAATGTACCCGACAAAACCGGTCGCGCCGTTATTGACTATGTCTGGCCCCAATTTTTTCCCAGCCCTGCAAGCCCTTACGTATACTTTTTTGTCTTTAAAAAGATATGTACTTCTGCCAACCTCGGCAATGGTTTTATCATCATCCCCGGCTACTGAAACATCGTTCCCATGGCCATTGAAAATAATTATGTCCGGGTCTTTCTTCTTCAAATAACTTTCTACTTTATCCCGCGTAGCTTTTTCTTTTTCTAAATCAATTACTTCAACGCTTCGTCGCCTTGCTTCATTCACTAGCTCACCACTCCAGCAATGGAGATAGTGTGTTGTTTTTTCATATCGCGGCCTAGTTATTAGTAGCAACATTCTCTATTGGCGAAAGATTTTTAAGAGACCGCAAGTAAAAGAGTTGCATCTCAATAATCTGTTTACCAACTTCATCACAAGCCTTAACTCTCTTTATCAATTCCCCCACGTCGAGGCCGCCATCGCCGCCAACAGACATAGCGACATTGGGAGGTAGCGCTTCAAGTCTGGCGACTACTAAATCTATCATGTCTTGAGTTATCGGAGTTTTGTTAGTCATTTTCACTTTTTATAAAACCGAGCTCGACTAATTTTTTTAAAATCTCATTACCTAATTCAGTATCTGCTTTTATTTCTCTATATGCCACTTCCCATGTAATGGGACCATGCGGATCAATGCTCAAAATGACCTCTTGACGAGCATTAATCGGCAGATTGGCGTAGGTTTTATAGAATAGATCCTTTCGCTCCATTAGATCAGATTTGAGTTAATTATAGCACACATACCTCCCTTGTGGACCTAGGCGGAATGATCCGATTGTTACTCACCACAGGTCGAACCGCCGTCCCTGCCTACCGGCAGGCAGGCCGGCAATGCGCCCCGCACTAAAATTTTCGCTTTTTGTGGACATAGGCGGAATCGAACCGCCGTCCCGGCAACCCCGCACATAAACACAAACTTGTGGACCCAGGGAGAATCGAACTCCCGCTTGCGCAATGCGAATGCGCCGTTATACCACTTAACTATGGGCCCTTAGGCCCACAAGTTTATGTGCGGGGCACAGTGCGAATGTTACCGATTTTCTTGGTGAGTGTAAACGAACCTAGAAAATCGCAATCCCGCTATACGAAGTATGGGCGGGACGGCGTTTTGCTCCGACCGCAGTCGGAGTCCGACCATGGTCGGACCACTATACCATAGGCCCTTAAAGAACGATTTTATCTTAACCGTCTCCGAGCCATTTGCCAACTATTTGAAAGTAAAAATCGGCCCAATCATGCCGAGGATAACGATAAGGGCGAAAATTATTATTAAAGCCTTTTTTAACATGTTTCTATTCTAACAAATTAACTCTTGCCGGCTTGTCGGGCTGCCGGGACGCTTCGCTATCTCACTCGCTCACTGCGTTCGCTCTTTGAAACCCAGCGGTTTCAATACTTCCGTCACGGGAAAACTCTCGTTTTCCCGACCCCTTTCCTGTTCGCTTCCCGCACATACCGTAAGCATAAAGCAAAGACACTTTTTAGAAAAGTGTCTTTGCTTTATGTCGGGCTGCCGGGAATCGAACCCGGTCTTTACGCACCCGAAGCGCACGTACTGCCAGTATACTACAGCCCGATTGTTCGGATACTCGGATGCCCAATAAATCTACATTTTTATCGGGGAATATTCAACAGCAGATAATTACTTGCCGCCGAGCTTCTTTTCGATATTCTCCAAATGTTCATCGAGATGACTGGTAGCCTTTTCCAGTTTTTCTTCCAGCTCGTCGATGCGCTCCTGTTCCGTTTTTTCTTTTGTTTCCGTTTCCTGCGTCACCTTTTCTATCTTTTTTTCCGTCTTAATGGCGGTTGAAATCATCTGCGAGCCAATGAAGTCCGAAACAAAAAGGCCGGTGAATAAAAGAAGTATGAACCCGATCACCGCCGAAATGAGGCTGTCAAAAAAATTGAAGTAGCCTACCGTGATTCCGTCGTGGCGGTTGCTGAAAAAAACAGCGGCGAAATCAGCCAGATGCCAGATGCCGCGCCAAAAAAGAATGATCCCCACCGCGCCGAATATCGCATAGATGGTCGGATGTCCGCTCAATTTTTCGCGGGCATCCCTGAAAGCTTTTTTAACTGCCGATAGTAATCTCATATTTGTAATTATATTCTAGCGTTTGTTTTTATTTCCAGACTTTCTTGCAGCGCATATTCTCTTGGACCTGCGGGTAAGCGCGAACAAAGAAAGAACTATCAGATAATCAGCAACGGCTTCGGGGGAAACGGAATATTGGCTTCCAAGAATAACTTTCGCCGAAAGCAGAAAAGCGATAAGAATAGTCCACATTATAATGAACACTTCTCCGGGATGGCGCCTCTCTTTGTAAACATCGCACCAGCGCTCGAATTCCTTTGTACCCACGTAAAGGCTTAAAACCGCGGTATAAATTACACTGAAGGTCGCTGTAAGATAATCGAGCTTGTTGAACGAGAAAAAGTCTACGATTAAAAAAATTCCCAGAAAAATAGTCCAGAAATTGGCGAGAATCCTCCAAATGCGCTCGTTTTTAAACATTAGTGGAAATAGTACTTTTTCCCGGCAGCTTCTTCAACCCCGTTAGAGGCAGGACGCCCCTAGGTGCCCGTAGCACTCGCCTACTGGCGAGGGCGGCCTCTAATGGGGTCAACCCCTTATTTTATCACCGCCTATTTTACGTGGAACTTTTCTTTCATTTCTTCTTCTATGCCTTCCTGAAATTCGTCTTTTCTTTCTTTGGCTTTTTTGGAAAGCGCCGAAAGTTCGGCATCGCTCAACCCGCCCAATTCGCGCATTCTTGATTCAAGCTGCTTGGAATCGTTCAGAGACGGATTATCAAGAACCTCTTCGAGAAGTATCGCGAGTATCTGCCCCACGCGCGGTCCGGGCTCCAGCCCGAGAATTTTCATCACATCGTTACCTTTCACTCTGAGCATCTTTGGCGACACGGGATCTTTCTTCACTTTCTCTATCATAAAAAGAAGGTGGCGCATTTTGTACGGCACAGCTTTTGGAACGCCGGAACCGATGCGATCGGCCTCTCTCAATTTCAGAAGATCCGGCAATGTTTCGGGGCTAACGCGCGCGATGAAACGGCGTACGCCGGCTTCGGTAACCTCTCCGACATTGTAGTAGAACATATGGTAGCGAATTAGATGCGCCACTCTCTCGATTACGTTTTTGGAAAACCGCAGCCGCTCCAAAGCTTTGACCGCCATTTTGGCGCCGACTACGTCATGCCCGTAAAAAGTCGAATTCGGCCCCTCGCCTCTTTTGGCTTTGGGTTTGCCGAGGTCGTGCAAAAGCGACGCCAGCCTTACTTCAAGCGAATAGTTTTTCCCCGCGGAATAATCAAGTGATTTAACATTGTGTTCGAAAACCGTATAGATGTGATGTTTGTTTTGTCTGACGCCGATGCCTTCGCGAAGCTCGGGCATAACATAACGGAGAAGGTCGAGTTCTTCGAGAAGTATTATTCCGGCCGCGGCGCCGTCGGACATTATTATTTTTTCGAATTCATCACGGATCCTTTCCTTGGCGATGGCTTCGAGAAGACCTGCCAGTTTTTCGATGGCACGCCTGGTGTTGAAATCTATCTGGAATCCTGTTTCCGCGGCAAAACGGACGGCTCTCATCAGGCGAAGCGCGTCTTCATTGAATCTTTCTTCCGGATCGCCTACTGTGCGAATCAATCCTTTTTTCAGATCCTCCTGTCCGCCGAAAGGGTCGACGAACCCATGAGAGTCATCTGACAAATCTATAGCCATGGCGTTTATTGTAAAATCCCTCCTGCTCAAATCTTCTTTAATATTTTCGGCGAACTCCACTTCATCAGGATGGCGCTTGTCGGTGTATTCCCCGTCGAGGCGGAAAGTCGTCACTTCTACTATTTTCAGCTTCGGGTCTTCCGAATCGGTTTTAACGCCGACCGTGCCAAAGTCGTTCTCATAAACGCTTTCCGGAAAAACTTTTTGTATTTCGTCCGGCTTGGCATTGGTGGCTATGTCCCAATCTTTTGGCTCTTTTTTTATCAAAAGGTCGCGAACGCATCCGCCGACAAGGTACGCCTCAAAACCCTGCCTACCGCCTGCCTGCCGGCAGGCAGGGCGAGACAGGCGGCTTTCTTTGAGCTTGGCCGCGACTTCCAATATTTCTTCAGGGAATGCAAATTTCATCCCACACATAACTTGCACTGCAAATTTTGAACGGCATTTCTGACTGCCACAAAATTTACATATGCGGTTTTAATGACATTTCGACCTATAGTTTTCATAAAAATATAGTGCAAGTTATGTGTGGGATTCATGATTTCCATTATATATCGTGGCGGCTTAACTTGCTAAATCAACGCGTGGCGTGTTAATAAATTAATCAGCGTGCTACGCCGTAGCGCCATTGATAATATAAAGGAAAGAATGCGCCATGCCTCAAAAAAAATTGAATGAATTCAAGAATGCGGTCATTGGAGCGCTCAATGTTATCTCGAGCACTCAAGACGATTCCGCTTTGCGGCCAAGGATACGGGCGTTGGCAACGGCCATGAACAGGGGTGAGACAAATCTCGCCGAACTGGCAAGAGCCATACTTTCAGCCAGACCCGAACTATCCAAACAGCGTAAGTAACATCCGCCCTTCTCGGCAACGAGAGGGGCGCTGCATTTTATGCCTATCTAACTTCTGCTTTGAACGCTCTCTTGAGCGCGGAAATTATTTTTGCGAGGTCGCGGTCGACTTCGGCATCGGTGAGCGTTTTTTCTTCTGACTGGAAAATTATCCTGAAAGTAAGGCTCTGTTTGCCGTCAAACTTTTTATCGACATATTCATCTATCAAATCCACGTCTTCGACATATTTCGACGAAGCTTCCCCGATAGTTTCCATAACTTCGCCGATTCTCGCATCAACCGACAAGAGAACCGAGATATCGCGCATCACGGCCGGATATTTCGGCAAAGGCTTGAATGCCCTCTCTTCTTCTATGACGGGCAAAATCGCATCCAGGTCCACTTCGCCCACCGAGGCAACCCATCCCTGCCTGCCGGCAGGCAGGCCTTTTCCAATATTGAATGTTTTTATGCCGCCGAATATTTTCTTTCCTGATTCTATTTGCAAAGTTTCCCCGCCGACGGATTCACTCATATGAAAATCGTAAAAACCGAGGCTTTTAAGCAGATCCTCGAATATTCCCTTGAGCTCAAGAACATAGGATTTCTTTTTGGCTCCGATGGAAATTCCGAGATGAAGCCTCTCGCGCACCTTGCCTCCTTCGTTCCTGAAAACTTTTCCTATTTCGAATATCCTGACCTCGTCGAAAAACCTCCCGTTGTCAGCCACGTTCTTCAATAAACCCGCCTGAAGCGTTTGACGGAGCTCCTTGAATTCGGAACTTATCGGATTCTCGAGTTCAATCGCAGATTTCCCGCCTTCGTCGGAGAAAGAATGATTGTAAACTTCATTAAGATTTACATTCACCAAAAACCGCCTGACTTTTTCTTTCAAAATAACCATATCTTCTTCCTGCGCCGGCTTCAAAGCGACGGTCGGCATCTGCGGCTTCATTTTGTTGTAGCCGACGAAACGCGCTGCTTCCTCTATCAGATCTTCCGGATTTTCCATGTCCGTACGCCACGCCGGGACGCGCACCAAGAACGCAGATTTACGCTGATTGCTACGCGAATTTACGCTGATGTTTTTATATCCGCGTTTATCTGCGTCGCTATCCGCGTTCACCCGCGTCACGATGGAAAAACCTAGATTCATAAAAATCTTTTTTGCCTTTGCCGCGGAAATTTCCGCTCCGATAAGCCTGCTGTATTTTTCAGTGCTGAATCCGATAATTTCATCGCCAGTTTTTTTCGGATAAATATCTACGGAATCGACAAGTTTCGCGCCGGATTTCACGAGAAGTTCGGTTATCCTGTCCATTCCCTGTCCGGCAAGTTCCGGACTAAGTCCGTGCGAGAATCTTATACTGGCATCGGTTATAAGTTTCAAGCGTTTGGACGTTTTAAATATCCTGACTGGGTCGAAAGTCGCGGCTTCAATTATTATTCTTCTCGTCCTGCCATCAACTCCGGAATTCAATCCGCCTTTTATTCCGGCGATGCCGAGAGCCTTAGAAGAGTCGGCGATAACTAGGTCGTTCGAATTCAGTTCAAAGCGCTGACCGTCCAAAGTTTCCATTTTTTCTCCGTTTTTGGCTTTTCTGACGATTATTGCTCTTGCCTCTTGTCCCTTGTCTTTTTTTGCTATCTTATCCGCGTCGAAAGCGTGCAACGGTTGGCCCGTTTCGAGCATTACGTAATTCGTAAGGTCAACTATTCCGTTTATCGGCTTGAGTCCGCATGTTTTAAAAACATTTTTCATCCACGCGGGAGATGCGGGCAGTTTTTTTATCTCGAAGACTCTCGCCGAATATCTCGGACAGGCGGCTTTGTTCTCGACTTCAACTTTCAAAAAACCCTGGTCACTCGGAGGATTTATTATCGCCTTAACCGGACTCTTAAACGGTTTATCCAGCGCGGCAGAAACCTCGCGGGCGATTCCGATGTGCGAAGCGGCATCGGAATATCTGTTCGCAGGCAAAGCAATATCAATAAGGTCGCCGGAAAATTCCTCAACTTCAAACGAATAAAGATTTGAAGCTTCCACGACTTTTGAAATTGCGGGCAGGCGCGGAGATAATTTTTTTATTAAAGCGTAAGAAAATTTCATCCCGTTAGAGACAGATTGTCTTTAGACAATCGTGAATAACCGCTTGAGCGGCGGACGACTTTTTGCGTGATATATTTAACATATATTTTGATTTCATGGTGTTGTTGTTTCTAACGGGATTCATATCTTTAAATTAAAACTGCTTAATGAACCTCAAGTCGCCCGAGTAAAACATTCGAATATCAGGGATTTTGTATTTTATCATCGCCAGTCGGTCGATTCCGACGCCGAAAGCGAAGCCCTGCCAGTCGCGCGGATTGTATCCCGCGTATTCAAAAACGCGCGGATGTACCATCCCGGCACCCATAACTTCAAGCCATTTGTTGTTGAGTTTTATTATGACTTCAACGCCAGGCTCGACGAACGGGAAATAACTGGGACGATAGCGGAATTCTATTTTTTGCCTCGCGAAGAATCTTTTGAAAAATTCCTCGACTACGAATTTGAAATTGGCCAGGCTGACATCTTTGCCGACCATCAATCCTTCAAGCTGGTAGAAATTAACTTCATGGCTGGCATCCGTGGCTTCATAGCGGAAAGTCCGCCCCGGCGCGATTATCTGAAAAGGAGGCTTGTTCTTTTCCATATAGCGTATCTGGACCGGCGAAGTATGCGTGCGCAGAAGCAACTTATCGCTTATAGCTGATGGCTTATTGCTCCTGCCATTTGCCATTTGCAATTTGCCATTTGCCGGTTTGAGCCAGAACGTGTCCCACATTTCTCTGGCCGGATGGAATTCAGGGACATTAAGCGCGTCGAAATTGTAATATTCCGTTTCGACTTCCGGCCCTTCGACCACGGAAAAGTTCATGCTCGTGAAGATTTTTCTTATGTCGGCATCAACCAAAGTCAAAGGATGAAGATGCCCCCGGCTGACTTTTTTGCCCGGAGCGGTCAAATCAGCTACCCTTGTTGCTTGCTGCTTGTCGCTTGCCGCCATCGCCAATCTGTTCGAGAAAAGCCCTTCAAGCTCGTTTTTGAGCGATTGAAGTTTAGGCCCAAGCTTGCGGCGTTCATCTACCGACAAATCTTTTAACGTGCGCAAAAGAAGGCTTATTTCTCCTTTGCGTCCGAGATATTTAACCTGAAGCTTTTCTATTGATGCGGCATCGCCCGCTTTCTCAAGTTCTGCCAATGCTTCTTTTCTTATTTTGTCGGTTTCCATCCCGTTAGAAGCAGGTCGCGATTGTGCAATCTGCTGTTATTTTTTTAATTTTACTTAAACGACTTTTGAACATGATTTTGTGTTTATGGTTAACCCATGACCGCGGCTTCTAACGGGATCCATGTTTTTTATAATGCTTAAAGTTTATATCCAAATCAGTATAAAAAAAAGGGCCGACACTGGGTAAGTGCGGCCGATTCGGACATGGCGGAACCGATAAATTCCGGCAGTCATTGTGGGTCCAAAGCCGTTCATAGCGGCTAAGGTTTCAAATCAATGCTTTGCTTTGTAGATTTCGAGTTGTGCAATGGCGGTCCTGATTTCCTCGGCGACTATCTCATCGACACTTTTACTGACGGCGGACATCATCCTGATAAGCGTGTTCGTCAGCTCCTTCAGCGCACCAGAAACTTCATGCGCATTATTTCTTACGGGAATGGGGGTGAGATATTCCCACATTTCCGCGGTCAAGGCGCTAATCTCCATAAGACGCCTTGCCTGATGTTCAAGGCTGCTCGCAAACGATTCGCTTTGCCGCGCGCGGCTAACGAATGGCTCGATTGCCAGTAGAGTTGCCGCGAGATTGAACCTCGCGACCAAAATCCACCAGTGAATCTTCTCTCCCTGCCCGGCCTTTCCAAGCGCTTTATGGGCTGTCGTTGCCGACAGGGACGCGTCGTTGAGTGCATTATGCATTTCATACCCTTTCGAAAAATATTATCAAACTGCTTAAATGACGGATATTAATTACCCGTTAAAATTACTGTATCTATTTTGAATTTAAAAAGCAACCTTAACTCCGTTAAAAAAATTAAAATTCTGGAGCGGGATACGAGACGCTTCGCTATCTCACCTGTTAGAAACCCTCGGTTTCTAATTCCTGCTTCGCAGGATTTCCTACACGGGAAACTCCCGTTTCCCGACCCCTTCCCAGTTCGCTTCTCGTATCCCCATAGAGAAAATAAATAAACCCGGTTAAACTGGGTTTATTTATTATATGAGCGGGATACGAGAATCGAACTCGCGTCTATTGCTTGGGAAGCAATCGTACTGCCACTGTACTAATCCCGCAAAATTTACCGACTATTCACATTTTCTCCGTCCCAATAAAATTTTCCGGACAGAATAATTATATTGCCCGCTTTTTTGGCGGCGGTAAGCCAGTCTTCTATCTTTTGTCCTTTCAAAAAAAGGCTGCCAGTAAGAAGATCGCGTTCAGCCTGCGGAACAAGAATTTCGTTTTTGAAATCATTCATATTAATGCCGTAAACCGATTTAACGGCTTTTTCTATGTCCCCGGAAGCTCCGGAATCCACTGCTTGATTCACTTTTTCATTCACCAGGTTATCAAGGCCGCTGCCTATTTCTTTTCGCGCGCCGTCATCTATCAAAACATTCTCGATGAGCCCGGTAAGCACTGATTGCTGTATTTGAGCGGGAGTAAGGATTTCCGGAGTAGACGAACTTTTTTCATAGGTTTTGAGTATATTTTGATAGTAAACGGATGCGACTGCATAATCGTTAACGAACGTTTTTGCGGTTATGAAACGGCCGTTGACTATCGCTATTGGATAATAGCCGAATGAGATAAAGAATATCGCCGCGACACCCAGCGCGATTACCAAAAAAAATATCGCGTACAATTTGTATTTCATTATTGGCTTGTTGACGTGGCCGCCGGGACTATTATTATCATCTTTTCGCCGATTAGCCGGTAATTGAATCGTGCGCGCAGCTCTTTCTCGAGATTTGCAGGATTCATGTAATAATTCAGGTCTGCTTTTGTCTTTTCCATATCCGCCTGAGTCTGATCCAGCTCTGCCTTCACTTTTTGATATTCAGCCTGGTTCTCGCTGTTTTTTTGGGAAAATAAATATATTTCGTTCCCGAGAACGGCCAAAAAAATCAAGAGTATTGCGACAACAGCTATTTTCATCATATATCACAATATAGGATAAGCTAAAAATTTATTATCTTCCAGCATAATCCATGGCCTACTTACCGCTTGCGCTCCAAGGCTTTAATAAAGAAATAAGCGGTAAGCGGGGGTAAAGCGGAAAATAAATAATAAACTTTGCTTATTTATTTCTTCAAAAGGTCGCGGAAAACTTCCGTTGGCACAACAACCCGCGACATGCTTCTTAACTTTTTTTTGCCTTCTTTTTGCTTCTTCCATAGCTTCATCTTGCGCGTTCTGTCTCCGCCAGTTTTGCCGAAATTGCCCAAAAGCTTCTTCATCGCCGCGATGCTCTCCCTGGCTATTATCCTGCCCCGGGCCTTGGCCTGAACCGCCTGCATAAATTGCTGTTTCGGCAAAAGTTCTTTAAGGCGTTCGACTGTTGTTCTTGCTTCCGATTCCAACTCATCCTTGAAAACTATTCTCGCCAGAGCGGATACCGGCTCGTCATTGACTAATATTTCAAGCTTCTCCACTTTTGCCGGAGATTCTCCCGATATCTCGTAGCTGAACGATGCAAAACCAGAAGATAGCGATTTTATTTTGTCGTCGAAATTGCGCACGAGTTCCGACAGCGGCATTTCCGCTTCGACTATCACATTATTCCCGAGATTTTTTATCTCGGAGATTTCCATATGGAAACTTTCTTTTATGCTCAAAATCTGGCTTAGATACTCGGGTGGAGAAAATATTTCCGCCTTCATCATCGGCTGGAAAACTTCGTCCGGATCGTCAGGAAAATCATTCGGGTCTTTCACGATGCGCGTCTTACCGTGGTATTTGACGCGATAAGCAGTCGACGGAAAACTCGCCATAAATTCCAGGCCGAATTCCCTCTGCAGCCGGCTTGTGGCTATCTCGAAATGAAGCTGCCCGAGAAATCCGGCTTTTAGCCCTCGGCCAAGCGCTTCGCTTGAATCAGGTTCGAACACAAGCGCCGAATCCGTCAGCCGCAAGCGTTCAAAAGCTTTCTTCAAGTCTTCGAATTGGGTTTGCCCATCCGGATACAATGACACGAAAATAACCGGCGCCGGCTCGCGGTATCCGACCAAAGGTTCCGCGGAATATTTCGCGGGGGCGAGAAGATCGGGCATAAAAACAGTATCTCCTATTTTGACCAGTGCCGGCTCTTTTATCCCCGTGGCGATATATCCTATTTCTCCGCTGGAAAGCCCGCTCGATGGCTTGAGTTGCGGAGAAAAATAGCCGATTTCTTTTATTCTGCACTTTGCTTTTGCCGCAACAAGCTCGACTTCGTTCCCGCTCTTGAGCGAACCGTCAAAAACGCGCATGAAAGCGATTATGCCCTTGTGGTCGTCATAAAGAGAATCGAAAATGAGAGCGCGCGAACCGGCATGCGCGGAAAAATTTTTAAGCGATGGAGGTGGAACTTTTTCGACAACTCTCGCCAAAAGTTCCTCCACTCCTTGCCCGGTTTTTCCGGAAACGCGGAGTATTTCGCTTTCCGGAACCCCAATGAGTTCCGCCAAAAGGCGCGCCGACTCGTCGGCGCGCGGAGGGTTCAGATCCATTTTGTTCACTGCTCCTATTATCTTCAATCCCGCTTTTTGCGCAGCTCTGAAATTGGAAAGTGTCTGCGCCTGTATCCCCTTCGTGCCGTCAACTAGAAGTATCGCGCCTTCGACTGCGGCCAGCGCGCGGGAAACTTCGTATGAAAAATCGGAGTGGCCGGGCGTATCAATCAAGTTGAGGATATATTCCTCAACTTGCGCGGAATTGCGCGGAATTGACGCGGAAGGTCGCGGAAGGCGAGCGTTGTCATATACGATTCTTTTAATTTCAAGATCTTTGCTTCCGAAATTTACAAGCAGAGCTAATCTATACTCGGAACCCTTAAGGTAGTTCCACAATTGTTCGGTTTGGGGATGACCAATTTCGGGAAGTGCTTTCAATTCAACGATAACTTTGCCATCAATAACAAAATCCGGCTGATAGCTGCCGACTTTTTTGCCTTCATAAAAAATGCCTATATTTTTTTCACTTTCGAAGCATAGGTTTCTTTTGCCGAATTCTTCTATCAAAGCATTATGATAAACGCTCTCTTTGTGACCAAGTCCTAACTTCTTCCTAACTTCAAATGCCGCTCCTCTTATTTCATAAGTAATGTTTTCAAATAATAAGTTACTTTCTGCGTCATTCTGCGTTTCATTCCGCGTAGTTCCGCGGTTCGGATGATAAATCATTCGAACAGGAGCCATTTTTATGGTTATGCCGCGCTCTCTTTCGAGATCGAGCTGGTCCAAATACTGCGCCTTCATTTTACGGGCTTCGACAGTTCCGGTAATCTCAAGCATCCGGTCGGCCAAAGTGCTCTTACCATGGTCGATGTGGGCGATTATTACGAAATTTCTTATGTTTTCCAGATTCATATTTAGTCTTTTTGTTCCTGCAGCGTCAAATTGAGCGTTGTCCTGCTTCCAGGTTCGGAAGTTTTGTATTCAAAAAGAGGAGAGTTGCTTTCTTCCCAGAAAAATCCGACTGGAGCATATATTTCGAAATCATAGCTCCCGCTGCTGCCTGTCTGCTTGTCCATTACGAACTGGTATTTCTGTCCTGCGGAAGGGACGGAAAAAAGATGCACGGAATAATCAATGGAGATATCGCTTTTCTGTCCCGGAGCTGTTTTGGCCCAGGCGCCAAAAACTTTTTTACCGGATTCCTTGAATTGGTCTACCAGGGGATAATCGAAACTTTTCACCAACGTAGACTCTATGCTTTTAACCAAGGGGTCGGCCGCATATCCGGAGTAGCTTGAAGCCCTTGGAATTATCTTTTTATTGAACCCGCCTGTAAAGCCCGAGAGTGTTGCGTCTGGCAGCGCGAAAACCTGCATGTAGCTTTCGTTCGGCGACCGGTACCACCACGGATCCTTGGCGGTCGCGGTATTTTCGCGCAATATTTCAACATGGTCGCTTGCCGTGCCGTCGATATTCAGCTGAGTTTTAAAAAAGATTTTTTGGTTTATGAATATGTCGCTTTTGCCGCTGCCGATATTGGCGCTCGAAACTGCGAGATAATCACCGTTAAAATCCGAAGGGATTTGAAACATGCTTCCAGACGCGCCGTAAAAATCCAAAAAATTCTCTATGCCGGTGTCTTTGAAATAAACAACCATGTCTTTGCCGGTTATCCAGTCGTTTATTTTCTGCAGCAAAATTCCGTTATCTCCGGTTTTGAAAGAGCCGAGCCTCGACAGTATCACCGGAGCTATTTCGGCGATTATTTTTTTTGAAGGCTTGCCGCTGGCCTGCGCGTTCTGAACTTCGTTCTGTATCTCTTTAAGGAAATTGTCCTTGTCTATCGTCAGATTGCGGTCCGTTAATTCGATCGGACCGGTCATTTCGAGTATATCGCTTACGACTTTCGGGGAAATAGCGACTACGCCGTCAAAAGAGTATTTTCCGCTGTACATTCCGGATTGCTCCATGAACTGGATGGTCTTCGACGCAGAAAGAGGATAATCGAAAAACCAGTTGGAGTCCGCTATTCCCCAGCCTTTTTCTATTCCTTTAAGCTGCGCGGGCGGGATTATTTTTTCCGTGAATTCGCGGTCGGCATCGTTTATGTCATGCACTTCAAACGACTTTATGCTTCCGCCGGAAAAAACCACATCGGCGTAGCTGCCGATGAAACCGCCGCCCGGCCTCATCTCTGATGAATTTTCAAAAAGGACAAGGACGTGCCTGTCGCCTCCCGATGACAGCCATTTTATGGAGGCGCCGAGAAAATCATCGAGACGCTGGACGCTAAGCTGAAATGAAAGAGGAGAGCCGTATTGGCTCAGCAAAAAATCTCCTATGCCGATATTTAGCGAGTTCAATTTGCCATTGGCTTCGCTCATCAATTCAAGATAATTTTTGGCTTTTTGAAGATGGCCTATCAGTTCCTGGCCTCCGCCGCCGAAAACAAGCGAGGGCCAGCTTTTGCCAAGCGCGTCCGCTTCGCTTAAAAGCCCCGCTCCTGCCGCAGAAAAATTCTGGAATTCCGAATAAGCGGAGCCGGCATTGCTCCATAGCGACTTGTTCTTTATGAAATCAAAAATAGTCAATTTGGAAGAACTCGCGTTTCCGCCGGCCCCCGGTTCGGATTTATTGATAAAGTTTTCCAACTCTCCATTGGTCGAATTGAAATATCCGGCAAGCTTGTCCCATTTCGAATAAACTCCCGCTCCCCATAAAAGCGATATCGCCAGCAATGCGAAAAGAGGTATCAGAAATATTTTTCTGAATAAAAAAAACTTTTTATCGGCAATATCCGCGTACATCCGCTTAGGAAGCGGCGCGGTCTTTTTTAAAAATTTTTCGGATGCATTCTCACCGATAAGTCCGTCGGCTGCCAATCGGGATTTTTGCGAGAAACCGCGTCCGCTCGCGGATGCTTTTATATCCGAAACTGTCCTGGAAATATTTTTCTTCGGCACCTTTTGCTTCATACTTAGACCCCATTTCAGAAATAGCTTATAGCCGCGTTGCTAGCTATTTTACTGTTTCCGCAAGGCGCGGCGAGGAAGGCGTATTGGATATACTCCGACCGAGTCGCAACGAAGCGGGACAGGAAAATAACCGCAACCCTTTAGGGATATGGCCAATCTCGCGCAATCGCTATGTCACTCCTCCTTAATGTGCATCCAGCACATTTTCGTCGTCGTTTCTTGCACTGCACGAGATTGACCTATATCGCGACCGAAGATATTTCTGAGATGGGGTCTTTGGATTCTACCAATACTGCGCGAAAACTCAAAAGAGCCGCTCTTATCAATTCCGCAAACACGGGAACGAATTAATGCGGTATTATTTTTTAATTTTTTCCAATCCTTTCTGTAAATACCCCTGCATTCTGGAAATATTCTCTTTCAGCTTATTGAAGATAAATTGGCTCCTGCTTCCATCCTCGGGATTTATCGCTCTCTTAAGCTCTTCAATGTCGCCTTCGATAAGCCTGAAAACTTTGTTCATTTCATCTTGGGAAAAAGCGACTCTCAAAGCCAGTTTTTCCTGACGGCGCTTATAAAAGGCAATCCCGCCTCCAAATCCCAATATAAGCGCTAATATAAGCGCCACTATTATTGAATCTACTCCTATCTGTAGTCCCCCAATGGTGATATACGGGACACGATTTATCGTGAAATGCAATCTGCTTTCAACCGAGTTGCCGGCAGCATCAAAAGCGCGGACATCGGCATCGTGCCCTCCCGGATAAAGCGCGTTCAGCGTAAGCGACGTGCTCGTAGTCTGACCTTCTAAAGAACCGTCTATTTTAATTTCATAAAAATCTATGCCGGAAATAGTATCATCCGCTTTGAACTGGAGAGTCGGCGTCGTAACGCTGGTCGTGTTCCCCTCCTTCATAGAAACTACCAGTGATGACGGCGGGAGAGTATCGATAGCTATGCGGTAATGAGCTGTCGGACCCCAGCCGACATTGTTCTTGAACCTGACGTGGAGGTACCATATGCCGTTATCTATCGGCGCGAATGTTTTATTGCTGAACAATCCTTCCGATTTTTGAGGCGCCGCCTGCGGATCTTTGCTTAAATCCGTTGCTACGTCGGTTATGTCCGGAGGCAAATTCCACTTTGCCAGAAAAACACCCGATGCACCGTACCATTTTGATGGATCCGGATAGAACGGAACCGTAACATCCGGCATCGCGGGCAATTTGGCCGCCGGCGTCGCTGGCCGCGTTATCTGCGTTACCGGCTGAACTTGGGGTACGACAACGGGCGCTTTCAAAGGAGCTCCTCCCGCAGCTATCGTAATTCCTGTCGAGCTGGCGAGTATGTTCGCTCCGGTTCCGTCTCCTGCGGTCACCTCAGAGCTTCTGAAGCCTATTACTCCGCTGCCGGTTCCCCGCACTTTGAATGAAACGGTGAAGACCTGGAGCGAAGTTCCGCTGAAAGCATTGGTTCCTCCTCCAAGGAAAGAAATTTCACCGGTTGAAGTATTGACTGTCGGCTGTGAAAGCCAAATGTCGAAAATGGAATCTGTCCTTATTATTTGGCTAACTTCCAAAATATCCTTCGGATAATAAAGAACGCCCTGTGCCGCATTGACCGTCTGGTCGCTTGATGAAATTCTGACATTGACGTTAACCGTCCCGCCTACCGCGGGCTGTTGATTATCGGCGGTCAGAAATAAATTAGCCGCGTGCGCGGAGTTAAAAGCAAAAACGGAAAGTGCCGCGAAAATGAAAACTGATTTTTTAAAGAATGCCATTTTCATGAATTATAACAGGTGCAATAATTAAATTCATCGCCCAATTGCTCTCAAAAGAATGCTTAAATCCTGGACATTAAGGTTTCCGTCGCCGTTAATATCCAGAACGTTGATAAGGTTTTTGTCGATGGTGTTCAAATTGCCCAAATCGGCGCCTAAATTCTTGAGATAAGACAAATAAATACTTATGTCTTTTATGTCGATAACGCCGTCGCCATTAAGGTCCAGCCTGGGATTCGCCAGTGTCGAAACAGTGAATGATTGCTGGCTTGACCCGTCGCTTTGCGTCGCGCCGACAATTTGCCTTGCCTGGACCGAGTGCCTGCCGGCATCCAGGTTATCAGTGGGCAGCGTGTACCGATATTGTCCGGAAAGCGCGTTAACAACCACCGAACCCGCTTCATTCCCGTCTACGAAAATCCTTACGGTTGATTTCGGAGTGGCATATCCTTGGACAATTATCGTTTTCCCTTTAGTCACTATAGAATCGCCGCTGAATCCGACGCTCGGCGCGATAACCGTATTTTCATCACCGAAAGCTTCCAGCCCCGCAGGAATATTGTAAGCCCTTGTCTGCGAAACTTGGCCGTTCCTGTCGGCAAATACGAGAATGTAAGTTTGTCCCGTTAAACGCGTAACGTGATTTACCTTAAGTAAGAATGAACCGTCATTATTCGAACTTCCCGTCTGTAAAACAGGTCCCTGTAAAAGGCCGAGGTCTTTTCTTATAAGCGAGATTGTCGCGCCGGGATAAACATATCCGGAAAATGTCAGATCAACCCACGGGTTCGGTTTTATTGGAACGCCTGTTGCTCCTCCTCCGGACGGCGCCGCGGGCGTTGGAGTTACCGACGCGGCTGAGAACACAACGGTTTTCGAGTCAGTAGCTCCAAGTCCGGTCAGCTGCGTGTCACTCAGCCCTAAAGCAACGCTTTCAGCAGTAAGGTCGGTTATGGTCGTCGTGGCTGTGCCATTGACTATATCAACCAACCCGCCCCCGCTCGCGCTCCTTGTCTTGGTCACCGTGACGTCCTGGTTGAAGGAAGTGTCGATGGTGTCGAACGAGTCAACGGCGTAGACATTGAATGCGATTGTGTCTCCGGCTGTTGCGCTAGCGGGAACATTGGCGAAGATAAACTTGACCGCTCCGGCTACGACGCTG
>DATKTR010000036.1:0-7955 GCA_035531015.1 Minisyncoccota bacterium
CGGTCAACGGCGGCTGGAGCTCTTGGGGTTCGTGTTCTGCTACAGCCTGCGGAACTACGGGTACACAGACTCGTTCCTGCACCAATCCGTCTCCTTCGAATGGGGGAGCCAATTGTACCGGTTCTGCATCTCAAAGCTGCAGCGCTCCTGTATGCCCTCCGCCTTCATGTTCAAGCTTTACTTCGTCTCCATCCCAGATAATAGAAGGCAATAATTCCACTCTGTCCTGGAGCTGTACCAATGCCAACTCCTGTTCCATTAAGGCGGATAATGGCAGCAATGTAAGCTGTTCGATAAGTCCCTCTGGTTCTGGCTCCACGACGATAACTCCGGGCAGAACTACTACGTATACCCTCAATGCCAGCGGTCCCGGTGGAACTACGTCTCCGGCGCCTGTTACCACGACTACTGTTTATCCATTGCCTGTCTGCACGTTCACGGGTTCTCCTTCAACCATAGTTCCTCCGCAATCTACTACTCTTTCATGGAACTGCACCAAGGTTACATCCTGTTCGATAGATAACGGCATAGGCTCGGTAAGTCCCAACGGTTCCAAGAGCGTAAGTCCTGCCCAAAGTACTACTTATACCCTTACCTGCCTCGGAGCCGGCAACAGCCAGATACAAGCCCGTTCTTCTTTTCAGACTTCAATAAGAACGACCAAGTATCAGATACAGGAGGTGGCGCCGTAGTGAAATAATATAAAAGTTTCTGTATAAAAAGATGTGCCTGTAGTTATGGGCGCATTTTTTTATTTACCATATGCAAATGCAAAAAAGGCTGCTTCTATGATAAAATTCGCCTATGGAAAACTGCATTTTCTGCAAAATAGCCAAAGGAGAAGCGCCGGCGCATAAGATTTGGGAAAACGAAAAATATCTTTCCTTTCTTTCGATATTCCCCAATACGGAAGGATTTTCCGTGGTCATAACCAAAGAGCATTATCCGTCGTATCCTTTTGACCTGCCGCAAGATGTCTTATCGGGACTGGTTGAAGCTGCAAGAAGCACGGCGAAGCTCCTCGATGAAAAGCTCGATGATGTCGGCCGGACAGGAATGATATTCGAAGGCTTCGGCATCGACCATGTGCATGCGAAACTTTTCCCGATGCACGGCACGAAAATGCCCGAGTGGAAGCCTATAGAATCTAGCGTCGACAAGTATTTCGAAAAATACGAAGGATATATTTCCTCGCACGACTACAAACGCGCGAACGACGCCGAATTGGAAAAACTGGCGGAGAAAATAAAAGATTGATTAAAAAAATAATTGCCGATATCTCGGCCTTCACACTCCGAATCTTTTTTTGAAATATCCCGGCTTATAATCGGAGTAATCGAAAATTTCGTTCGCTTCGTCGTTCAATTTGTGGATATATTCGAAAAAGCTTTTCTTGTCGAACATTCCCAGCCCCAGTTCTTCGCAGACTTTTTTTATCTCTTCGGTTATCTTTTCACCGTCCTCGTCGGCGCCCGCCATTTTCTCTGCTTCGTAGTAATAGCTGTGTTCGGGAACTTCCACGAGTGCAAATTCTATTCTTTTATATTCGTAAACTTTGCTTTTTCTTTCGCACATCATTCCTTTGCGGAATCCTAGAGTTCCGAAAATTTCTACGAGCGTATCAAATTCACCCTCTTTCCCTAAAAAAGACAGCTCCTTCCTTTGCTCCGTTCCGCTCCATTCTCCTATTTTGACGATGATTTCGGGAATGCCGTTGGTGACCCGCAAGCGTATGTCTTTTTTTCTATTCTCGACTCCGCCTTCGAGAAATGTGGAATAATCTATAAAAATCCTGTCTTTATCGGTTATTTTTCTGCCCTCCTTTTCGAACAGGGCGATCAAACTTTCACGCTTCTCCGCGGACAAAGGTCCGCGCACTTCGATTTCAATGTTTTTGTCCATTTTTAATATGACGTTATTCTGCCATTTTAACGCCGCCAATGCACGTTTCAGCGGTTGAAATCTCCTGTTTTTTGCGGTAAAATGAGCCCGTTATGATAATCAACTACTTCGGAGACGGATGTTTCAGGCTGCAAAGCGGCGATACTTCCCTACTCATTGACCCGAACAGCAACCGCCTTAAAGCCGATGTCACGCTGAAGACCCTGACGCTTCCCGACGCCGAACCGGCGGCAATAAGCGAGGTTTCATTCCCGGGCGAATACGAATTCAAAGACATACATATTCAAGGCTGGCCCGTTGCCAAAGAATCGACCGATAAATTTTTGAAAACGGTTTATTTGGTAAGGTGGGAAGATATGGGTTTTGTTTTCCTGGGACACGTTTCGGGAAATCTTGAACCGGAAATAATGGAAGAAATCAGCGAGCAGGATGCTCTTTTCATCCCCGTGGGAGAGCATTTCTTTTCAGACGAGGCTGCCGCCAAGCTCTCCAAAAAATTGGAACCGTCTGTGGTGATACCGAGTTTTTCCAAAAAACCGGATTCGCTGGCAAAAGAACTCGGACAGAAAACGGAAATACAGGAAAAATTCGTCTTCAAGAAAAAAGACCTTGAAAATCTGAAAAACAAAGTGGTGATTTTAAAAAGCTCCTGATTAAAATTTTCAATTCTCAATTTACAATAAATTTTCAATGAAGCAATTAACAAATAGGTTCAAAAATTTCGAAATTGAAAATTCATTAAAAATTGTAAATTAAGCATTGTAAATTTATAAAATTATGCATGACTTCATCGAAAAATTGCGCGGAAGCGAAGAATATATCAAAAGGCGTTGGCTTTTTCTCATTTCCGGAATATCGATGGTCGTTATTGTTTTTTTATGGATAAAATATTTTAATTTAATGGTAGCGCCGTCAGATACTCAGCCTCAGCAGGCGGAACAGAACACTGAACAAAGCTTCACCTTCTGGGACACTTTCAAAGCCGGACTGGGAACGATTATGGGAACAGCGGAAAAAACTTTCAACTCAATAATAAATACTATCCGGCAGCCTAAAAGCTACGACATCAAAAAGTGAAAACAGCGTATAGCAAAGAATACATAGCAAATAGTATTATTAAACAATTCGCCATACGCCATCAGCCATAAGCCAAAAACATGGGAATAGAAAAAAGAGAGATAACAAGCGAACTACAGGAATCTTACATCGACTACGCGATGTCGGTCATAGTCAGCCGCGCACTGCCGGACGTCCGCGACGGAATGAAGCCGGTACAGCGCCGCATACTTTGGGCAATGTGGGACAGCGGGCTAACTTATCTTTCCAAAACAAGAAAATCGGCGAATGTCGTCGGAGAAACGATGGCGCGCTACCACCCGCACGGAGACAGCTCCATATATGACGCGATGGCAAGAATGGTGCAGGACTGGTCGCTTCGTTATCCGCTCATCACGGGGCAGGGAAACTTCGGCTCAATAGATGGCGATTCCCCCGCGGCCATGCGTTACACCGAAGCCAAGCTTTCCAAAATCAGCGAGGAAATGCTTCTCGACATCGAAAAGGAAACTGTCGACTGGCAGCCGAACTACGATGCCACGAGGCAGGAACCTAAAGTGCTACCGGCAAAACTGCCGAACCTTCTTTTAAACGGCACCGTCGGCATCGCCGTCGGAATGGCAACAAACATTCCTCCGCACAACCTGAGCGAAGTTGCCGACGCGGTTCTTTATTTCGCCGAAAATCCGGATGCCGACACGGACGACCTTCTTAAATTCGTGAAAGGACCGGACTTCCCGACGGGCGGAATTATTTTCGACCAGAAAGCCATACGCGAAGCCTACGCCTCGGGCAAAGGGCCGATACTTTGCCGCGCAAAAACCGACATACAGGAAAGAAAGAACAGGCAGTTCGACATCGTCATAACCGAAATCCCTTATCAGGTGAACAAATCAGAGCTCATTAAGCATATGGCCGAACTGGTGCAGAATAAAAAGATAGAGGGCATCCGCGACATCCGCGACGAATCGGATCGCGAAGGGTTACGCATAGTCATTGAACTCAAAACCGATACCAACCCGCAAAAAATCCTGAACCAGCTTTACCAGTACACCGATCTCCAAAAACATTTTCATCTCAATATGATCGCGCTCGCCGACGGCATTCAGCCGCAGCTGATGACCCTTAAGGACGTCATCTCCGCTTACTTTGAACACAGGAAAAAAATTATCAAACGCCGCACCGAGTTCGACCTCAAAAAAGCGAAAGAACGCGCGCACATACTTGAAGGGCTTGCCAAGGCTCTTGATGTCATCGACAAAATAATCGCGACCATAAAAAAATCCAAAGACAAGAACGACGCGCATCAGAATCTGGTAAAGCAATTTAAGCTTAGCGACATACAAGCAAGCGCCATCCTCGAGATGCGCCTTCAGACCTTGGCGGCGCTGGAAAGGAAGAGAATCGAAGACGAGCTTAAGGAAAAACTCGCTTTGATAAAAGAGCTTGAGCTCATACTCAAGAGCCCGGTGAAGATGGTGAATATAATCAAAAACGAAGTAAAAGAACTTAAGGAAAAATACGGCGGCGACAGAAAAACCGCGGTGGTCATCGGAGGAATAAAAACTTTCAGCGACGAAGACCTTGTTCCCCAGGAAGAAGCCGTGGTCGCTCTTTCGGCCAGCGGCTACATAAAGCGCCTGCCACCCGACGCATTCAAGGCGCAGAAACGCGGAGGTAAAGGGCTCATCGGCTCGGATGTAGGCGAAGAAGATTTCATCGCCCAATTCTTCGGAGCGAAGACCCACGATAACATTCTTTTCTTCACCGACCGCGGACGCGTCTTTCAGACAAAAGTCTATGAGATTCCGGCGGCCAGCCGCACATCCAAGGGCCGCGCTATCCACAATTTCCTCGAATTGCCGTCAGATGAGAACGTGAGCGCCGTGGTCAATTACAGCGATAAGGGAGAAAATGCCGAAGGGAAATATCTGATAATGATAACCAAGAACGGCATCGTCAAAAAAACTTCACTTAATGATTTCAAAAGCATCAGGCGCACCGGCATCATAGCCATCTCGCTTAAAAAAGGAGACAGTCTCAAATGGGTCAGGCTTTCAAGCGGCAGCGACCAGGTTTTTCTCGGAACCAAAAACGGCCAGGCAATCCGCTTCAAGGAAACCCAAGCCAGGCCGATGTCGAGAACTGCCGCGGGAATACACGCGATACGATTAAAGAAAAACGACGAGGTCGCCGGTTTTGATATAATCAAAGGGGAAACCAAGGAAGCTAAAGTTTTGGTCGTAATGGCCAATGGCTTCGGAAAACAAACGCCGCTCAAAGAATACAAACTTCAGAACCGCGGCGGTTCCGGAATAAAAACGGCAAATATCACAGCGAAAACAGGCCAGCTCGTGGCCGCCCAGATAATTACGGAACAAGCCGAACTTCTGGCCCTCTCCGAAAAAGGGCAGGTCATACGCACGAAACTTTCCGAAGTGAGAATGACGGGGCGCTCCGCTCAAGGCGTGAGGATAATGAACCTCAAGCCCGGAGACAAATTGGCAGGCATAATCGCTATATAGAGAGCGTGGGCATATGGCAGGTAGCCAATAGCCAATCATTTGGTATTATTTAGTTAATACTATTTGCGATAAGCAATTTGCCGAATATGAATCCCGTTAGAAGCAACTAGGCTTTTAAAAATATAAATTGTTTAGACAATAAATAAGGTCATGAAAACAAAAAATAATTTTCGCTTCACGGATACGCTTTTAAGCGCATCCTGCTTCTAACGGGATGAATTTTTCACAGAAACAAATAATGATGATCGGCGCCGGCCTTCTTCTGGCCGCCGTTTTAGTAGTGCTCATTTTTTTTAATATGCAGCCCAGCAAGAACGCGCCGATTCAGCTTACCGTATGGGGCTTCGATAAAAGCAGCGACGTCAGCGGATTAATGAGCGCTTACAGCCAGCTGCGCCCAAACGTAAAAATAAATTATATTCAGGTCAGCCAGGATAATTATGACAGCAATCTTTTAAGCGCAATCGCTTCCGGACAGGGACCGGATGTTTTTCCGGTACACAACCGCGCGCTCGATAAAAAAACCAATTTTCTTCTGCCGGCTGGTTCGCAGTTCAGCGTGAGCCAGGTTGAAAATCTTTTCCCGACAGAAGTCGAACAGGATTTTGTTCTCGGCGGCTCCGGTTCGACGCCAGGGCAGATTTACGCCTTGCCGCTTTACTTCGATACGCTCTCACTTGCATACAACAAAGACATATTCGACCAGGGCGCGGTAGTGAATCCTCCGACGACATGGGAAGAATTTCAAAGCGATGTGGCCAAGCTGAAAAACATTTCTTCAAGCGGCCAGATAACAAGAGCGGGTGCTGCCATTGGCGGTTCGCAAAAAACCGTTACCAACGCGGTTGATATACTAAACGTCCTCATGCTTCAGAACGGATGGGGCAAGGTTGCCGACTCAAGTAATGCGGCGCTCGGAGCTTTCAAATATTATCTGCAGTTCGCGGACAGTTCTTCAAAATATTACACTTGGGATGAAAATCAGAATAACGATATTGATTCTTTTTCTTCGGGAAATACCGCGATGGTCTTCGCCTATAACTCGGATATCCAAAAAATAAAAAATAAGAGTCCGTTTTTAAGGTTTGGCATAGCGCCGATACCGCAGGTTGACCCGGCGAACGCAATCAACTATGCGGATTACTGGGGGCTTGCCGTTTCAAAGCAGACGCGCAATCCGAACTGGGCATGGGATTTTGTGATATTTATGGCAACGCAGCCGCAGATAGCCGGACAGTATTCGACGGCCACCGGCCAGCCTCCGGCTCTTCGCGAGCTAATAAGCCAGAAAATTAACGACCCGACGATGGGCGTATTCGCCACGCAAGCTTTGACGGCAAGGTCATGGAAGGAGCCGGATGAAACACAGGTGGATTCCGCTTATAACGATGCCATTACCAATGTTTTGATAAACAGAATCGACCCGTCGAAAGCCTTTACGCAGGCGCAAGACCAGATAAACCAGCTTCTTAAACAGCAATAAATTTACAATTTTCAAATATCAATTTTCAATAAATTATCAATGACTAAATTAACAAACCACTTGAAAATTTATAAATTGAAAATTAGAAATTGAAAATTTTAACCCTCGCAACTAAAATATAACCAATGAAAAAAAGTCTAATCTCAACTATACCCTATGCTCTATTGGCTATCGGCGTCTTGCTGCCATTGGCCGCGTCCGCGCAAGTTTCATTGCCATATTTCGGAGGCAATCCTCCATTCGTCTCCTGCAACGGAACTACCTGCACGACCTGCGATATTTTTGAAACGGCGCAGCGCCTAATTTATTTCGGAATGACTATGATACTTTTCGTCATCGCTCCGATAATGATAACCGTGGGCGGCATAATGATGGTCATCGCCGGAGGTTCCGAAGAAAGATTTTCGAGCGGGAAAAAAATGGCAACCGGAGCGGTTGTCGGAATATTGATAGGGCTTGGCGCGTTTTTAATCGTGAACCTCGCCATAAGCGCGCTGGCTAACGGCGCGATACCCGGAATGACTAAGTCCGGACTTACAATCAGCTGCCAGGCAACCACGCCATACGTGGCGCCGAATCTGCCAAGCCAAAGCCAGAACCAGCAAGAGCAGGGCGGCACTTTTACGCTGCCTTCAAAATGCACGCAAGACGCGGCAGGCAATGTAACTTGCCAGCAATGCACGCAGGACGCGGCGGGTAATGTAACTTGCCAGTGATGCTATAATTCTAAAATTAGAATGGCGAAAACCTTTGAACTATTGCGTCATAGAAAAATAGCTGTTTTGCCTTTTTTATCTTTATGCGCTTTTAAAGCCTCCGCTGTTTTTGCCGCCGCAACCGGCCAGATAGACCTCACCAACATAACCCAGACTCAGGTAACAGGTGACGCAGGCCAGAATCTGGCTAATTGGATACAGTCTTTTTATACCTTCTCTCTTGTAGGAGGGGTTTTTCTGGCTGTAGGAGTCATAGTATGGGCAGGGTTGAAA
>DATKTR010000037.1:0-11347 GCA_035531015.1 Minisyncoccota bacterium
GTCTCATTTGGCGGATTGCTCGTCTTCGGGAAGTCCGTCGTGAAGTGGACTTTTGCATACTTGTTTTTCTCCACCCACTTATTGTCCAGCATCAGACTCGCGTCGTAGTACGTTACTGTCCCTGTGTAAACTTTGAAAGCCTTCAGGGATTTTCCGACGAGTTGCGCCCTGATACTTGCAGAAACAATGGGTTGAGGCGGCAGCGGCCTGTTAGGGTCACCGTAATCTATTGTCGCACATCCGGAAAGGATGGCGATGGACAGCGTTACCACAAAAGCAAAAATGCGTTTCATGATTTCTCCTTTGCCGGCCGAAGCCTGGAAGTTAAGTTTCAGGAAGAAAAGATCGTATCAGTTTATGGTGAGTGAATCGAACCACCGTCCAGAATTTCAGACGTAATTACCCGATGTGAACTTTTCAAGTTGACCAAGTTTTACCTTTGATATATATTATTGTCAAGTATAAATGTCCGTAAACCGAGCCTGTCTTTTGGGCTGAGCATACTGCAGCCCTTGACTATTCTTTTGACTTAGTTTACAATTTTCCCATATAAAAATGGCTACCGTAGACAAGATATTAAGCCACTTCTGGTCCCATCTGGACGACCGCCAAAAAGATGTTTTGGTCGGCCGTTTTGGTATTGAGAACGGGGACTCAAGCACCCTTGCCGAACTGGGAAAGAAATACGGAATCACGAGAGAAAGAGTAAGGCAGATAGAATCCGGAGCACTCGGCACTTTAAGGGAAAAGGCGTCATCCAATCCTGTTTTCGCGGAATTCGCGGAGAGGAACAAGAAATATATGAAGAACGCCGGCGGGGTTTCCAGAAAGGAACATCTTTTGGAGCATCACCGTGATTCAATTGAAGGCCTTGGCGACAATCACCTCAGCTTTTTCATAGAAACCGAAGGTTCTTTTTCTTATCATCCCGAGGACAAAGATTTTTGGCCGTTTTATTATTCCGACAAAGAGAGCCTCAATAACGCGCGCGGGTTCATAGTCAACTGGGAAAAATTTTTGAAAGCTAGAAAAGACGAGATATTGTCCGAACCCAAATACCATGTTCACTTCAAAGTTTTCGTCAAGAAGCTCGGCGTTAATCCGACTCACGCCGAAAATTACGTGGCTATATCGAAAAAGTTCCACACCAACAATTACGGCGATACCGGATTGTCGGAATGGCCGGAAATAAAACCGGTTACGATACGCGACCACATTTACCTTATCCTCAAAAAGGAAGACGAACCGATTCATTTTATGAACATAGCCAAACTCATCGGAGAGCGGGGCAAGGGCAAACAGGCTTTGGGAGCTACGGTTCATAATGAGCTGATAAAAGACCCGCGCTTCGTTCTTGTCGGCAGGGGAATATACGGATTATCGGAGAACGGCTATAAACCCGGAACCGCGCGCGAAGTCATTCAGCGAATTCTCAAAGAAAGCGGCCCGATGCGCACCAAAGAGCTGATAGCCGCGGTGCAGAAAGAAAGATTTTTCAAGCCGAATACCGTCCTAGTGAATCTTCAGAACAAAAAATTCTTCCTTCGGCAGCCGGACGGAACATATATAATTAAAAAGAAGTAACGGAATGCCCCTTCGGCCGCAATCGAAGGGGCATTTCTTTGATAGATGCTCTTTTCTCGCAAAATAATGTAGAATATACAGAGTCCATCTCGTAAGTATCTTCAGCTTTACGAGATAGACTCCAAAAGCATGGATATCCTGTCGCAGTTTTTATTATTCATTGGTTCGCTCGTTTGGAATTTTCTGGCCATAACCTGGTGGTTTTGGCTCTTCATAATTATTGCCGCGCTCACTCACTCTGCGTGGTTTTTCTGGCGCAAAAGCATCTATAAGGAAGAAACGGAGTTTATTTTGCTGGAGATAAGAATACCGCGTGAAATACAAAAGAACCCAAGAGCCATGGAACAGGTTTTAACCGCGATTCATTCCTTGAGGAATGCTCCAGGAACGCTTGCCGAAAAATGGTGGGATGGAGAAATAACACGCTGGTATTCCCTTGAAATCGTTACTTTCGGAGGAGAAACGCATTTTTACGTTCGTGTTTATTTTAAGCAAAAAGCGCTTATGGAGGCCGCCTTTCTTTCCTATTATCCCGACCTGGAGCTTGTAGAAGTTGAGGATTACGCGCAGAGGCTGCCGCAAAACGTCGAAGAAATGCACGAGCAAGGTTACGATATCTGGGGCTCCGACGTTGTTCTCTCAAGAGAAGCGGCTTATCCGATAAAAACATATACGGAATTCGAATCTCCCGATGAAAACAAACAATATGACACTATGTCGAGCTTTTTGGAACTTTTTTCCAGTTTGAAGCGGGAAGAAATAATCGGTTTCCAGATACTCATAGCTCCGACGGACCAGGACTGGTGGAAAAAATGGGAAGGCCTGCTTAAAAAATTAAGTACAAAAGAAGAAGAAAGAAAAAAATTGGGAACGGCGACTTCTTTCCCAAGCGATATTGGCATAGGCGTTTTGCCGATGTTTGAAGTTACAAGACCGGACAAGGACGATATGAAATTTTTGAAAACCGCGTTCAGGACTCCGGGAGAAACTGAAATTTTGGAAGCCGTTGGTAAAAATCTTTCAAAACCCGCGTTCGATACGATTATACGCTTCATATATCTGTCGCCGAAATCAATGTACATGGATTCAATACCGAGGCGCGGAGTCCAGGGAGTGCTTAACCAGTTTTCCGCTTTGAATCTCAATACGCTTGTTCGAAACGACAAGACTGCCGTCGGCGCGCCAAGAGTGCTTCTTTTCCATTTTCCATATATATTTCCGAAGAAAAGAGGTGACATCAAAAAGGCGAGAATCCTTCACAATTACATAAAGAGAGAAATACCGGAGGATGAATTTATCGGCAAGCTGATGACATCCAATATTTTCAACTGGAACAAACATACGAAATGGTTCGAAATGAATACCGAATGCCTCGCGACAATATTCCATCCGCCGTCCATTATGTCGCTGACCGCGCCGCACATAAAGAGAGTCGAAAGCAAAAAGGGCGGGCCGCCGGCTGGTTTGGCGATATTCGGCGGAGAGGAAAACGTCGAGAAATTGCAGTAACTCTGAAATGGATATTCAAACAGTATTTCCTTTTTATGAAGCAGTAAGGATGATATTTGTCATCTTGGATATTTTCTTTTTAGGATTTTTTATCTTCATCATCATTAAGGCGTGGAAATTCGTGCCTGATTTTGCAAAGATATCCGCTCCTGAAAAGATTTATACGCTCGGCAACGTGGTATTGCAGGAACGCTGGGAATCAATAATCGGCAGGAGCAATATAAATTCCATGGAATCAACAAGGCTGGCAATACTCGATGCCGACAATATGATAGATGAACTCCTGAACAGAATGGGCGTTCAGGGAGGAAATATAACGGAACGGCTTGAAAATTTGTCTCCCGATGATTTTAGCTCGCTTAGCAGCTTATGGTCGGCGCATAAGATAAGAAACAGAATAGTCCACGAGCCAGATTTCACGATTGCGCACGAAGACGCGCAAAAAGTAATAGCCGATTACGGCTCATTCCTTAAAGAAATAGGAGTTATCGAGCAAAAATGAGTCCCGTTAGAGACAAACAATTCATGATTTATAAAATAATCTCTTACCGCGTACTTATAAAAGTCGGTGCAGTTTTAACTGCTGATTTACGGTTGTCTTTAGACAACCTGTCTCTAACGGGATGAGAGTAGGCAAGCTTCAGATAATAAAATACGCGCCTCCGCCGCCGGAACTGCCGGTTTACGGCAGAATCAGCCCGAGCGAAGTTTCTTTTATCGGAAAGACGAATTATGTGGCGGCACTCGAAGAAAAAAGATTTATTTTCGGCTTGAAGCGCGCTGACCGCAGGCGCCACCTTTACATAATAGGGAAAACCGGCGTCGGAAAATCAAAAATGCTTGAACTTCTGATGCGCCAGGATATTGCTTACGGCTATGGCGTTTGCCTTATCGACCCGCATGGAGACGTCATAGACAGCCTGCTCGATTTCGTGCCGGAGGAGAGAATAGGAGATGTCGCGATAATCGATCCTTCCGATTCCCAGCATCCGGTATCTTTTAATCCTTTGGCGAACGTCGATCCGGATTTCAAGCATCAATTGGCGCAGGACCTGATAGAAGTTATGGAAAAGCAGTTTGGCGCCAACTGGACGCCGAGGCTTGAGCATGTTTTCCGTTTCAGTGTTTTGGCGCTTCTGGATTATCCTCACGCTACAATGCGCGGAATGATATCTCTTCTGACCGACAGGAACTACCGCCAAAAAGTCATCGAATACATAGAAGACGACATGGTTCGCCGTTTTTGGGCGATAGAATTCGCCGACTGGTCGGAAAAATTCGATACCGACGCGATAATTCCGCTGGTCAACAAACTTGGCCAATTCCTTTCAAACCCTTTGCTTAGAAATATTTTCGGGCAGAAGGGGAACAAGATAGATATCGACAGCTTGATGAACGAAAAGAAAATAATCTTCATCAATTTGTCCAAAGGGAGGCTCGGAGAAGAGAATTCCAGTTTCTTCGGCTCAATGTTCCTTACCAAGATAAAACAGGCTGGAATGGCCCGCGCCCGCCAGCGTCCGGAAGACCGTGAAGATTTTTATCTTTACGTTGACGAGTTCCAGAATGTCGTTACGGACACGTTTGAAAACCTTCTCACCGAATCCCGCAAGTACGGCCTTTGCGTCACTATGGCGCACCAATATTTCGGACAGCTTACGCCGCGGATACAGGCCGCGGCGCTCGGCAATTCCGGCACAATAATAGTTTTTCGCGTCGGCGGAGAAGATGCCGTCAAGTTAAAACCGGAAATGTCTCCTGTTTTCGACACGAAGGATATGATAAATCTCGGCGTGCAGGAATTTTACATAAAAGAAACTATCGATGGCGAGACATATGACCCGTTTTCCGCGGAAACTTTGAGGGTTATGCCACCAACGCATAATTCATACCGCGAACGGATTCTTGAACAATCCCGCGCAAAATACGCGATTCCGGTAGATGACGCGAAAGAACTCATAGCCCAAGAGGAATCCACGATTATCCGTTCCGCTCAGGAAAAAGCCATGATCGAAGGGAAGGAAAAGAGCAGAACCGAAGCAATGCCAGCCGCGGAACCTGCGGTGAAAGAAGAACACGGCGAGCCGGAACCTCTGATATAAATAGAGTGATTTAAGATTCACGAAGTATGAATTAAGAGATTTATTTCAATTCATAAATCCTAAATCATAAATCTTTATTTATAGATTTTTGCCTTTCAGGAATTCCTTAAGCGAAGTGGGGGACGCGGCGAAGTGCGTCAGGAATCCGAAAACTCCTCCAAGTATGGATGATAGAAGCACATCGTTATAAGTTCTTATAAAAAGATAGTGGACAAGCGCCGAGAAAGCTATGAAAGTGAATGCCAATACAAGCAATCCGGAAATTACCGGCGGGGTCACTTTCTTGCCGAGAAAAAGTATGAAGACGACCAAAGCGCTGCCCAGTGCCAGTGGAAGGCTGAATCCTTGATAGATTTCATTGCGCGGAAAGCCGGTCTCCAGAAAAATACTTATCTGGTAAATGAGCATTATCAGGAAAAGCATTATTCCAGCCCAATAACCGGACCTCATTGCGGCACGGTGTTTCTTATCTTCCGCTTTATTGGCCATCGATTTTATTAGCCAAATAAGGAAAAGCAAAATAGCCGGCGTCAGAAACCAGACAACGAAATAAAATATAACTTCAAGAATGTTGGCCATTTGAATTATTGCCACAATATAATAGAATAAATTCATATAATTTTCAACCAGGCAGCCGCGATATTCTCCAGCGTCATCCTGAACCGCAGTGAAGGATCTCCGGGATTCCTCGTCCGCCAGCTGGCGGACTCGGAATGACAACGAGGACGGCCTTGGTGGGTCGCGTAAAATGACCAATAACTAATATGAAAATAGAATTAACCCAAAAAATAAAAAGCTCTTCGGTACCGGTATTCTTCCTCAAAAACAAGGCGAAACTGGATAAACACGATTTTTTAAAACTGCTTTCCAATGAGAATGCTTCTTACGTAAAGCACTTTTTGGAAAAAAGTGGCGACGATGAATTTTTGAAAACTGTTCTCCTCCCTTCAGGGATAAAAGCTATAATCGCTTTCTCAAAAGAAAGCAATGGTTCGACGAACTCACCACGAGAAAAACACCCTTTGCGAAAAATAATTATCTCGATAAGGCGGATAGTTTCTTTGGCGCGAAGGGAAAAAATAAAAGAGATTGCGATGAACCTCGATGATTTTCTGGTCGCCGGTTCAAGCGAGGAGGAAATAGCCGAGCTGATTGCAATGCAGTCGGAACTGGCTAATTTCGAATTCAATAATTATAAAACAGCCCCGAAGGGAGGCTGGAATTCCGTGGAGCGCGTTTTTATTGCCGGCAAAGAAACTTCATTCCTCAAAAAAGCGGTTGCCGAAGGAAAAATAATCGGAGAGGAAATAAATAAGGCGAGGGCTCTGTCCAATACTCCCGGGGGAGATATGACTCCGGCCAAACTCGCTGAGGAAGCAATCAAAAGCGGACGTGAAACAGGCTTTAAAGTTAAAGTTTTAAAAGAAGCGGAAATTAAAAAACTCAATATGGGCGGAGTAATCGGCGTTTCCAAGGGCTCCGCGGAACGGCCGCGTTTCATAATTATGGAATACCTGCCTCGCCGGCAGGCAGGCCTCAAGGGTAAAAAGGAAGAAAAGCCCGTGGTTCTCGTCGGCAAAGGCGTCACTTTTGATACTGGAGGGTTGAATTTGAAGCCAAGCTCGTACATCTATGAAATGCATATGGATATGTCCGGCGGAGCCGCGGTTATACACACCATTGCCGCACTGGCGCGTATGAAGGTGAAGAGGAATATTATCGGACTGGTGCCCGCGGTTGAAAATATGCCATCCGGTTCAAGTTATCATCCGGGAGATTTACTGAAAACAATGAATGGCAAAACAATAGAGGTTTTGGACACCGATGCCGAAGGAAGAGTTATACTTGCCGACGCTTTGGAATACTCGAAAAAATACAATCCGGAACTTGTTGTTGATATTGCCACGCTTACCGGAGCAGCCGCGGCCGCGCTCGGCCAGCGCGCATCGGCTATTTTCTCGACCGATTCCGATATTGAAGACAAGCTTATTAATTCCGGAGAAAAAACAGGTGATTATCTTTGGCCTCTTCCGCTCTGGGAAGAATACGAAGAAGAAATAAAAGGAACTTTCGGCGATTGGGCAAATGTCGGCAAGACGCGCTATGGCGGCGCGATAACCGGAGCGGTGTTTTTGTGGCAGTTCATTAAAACGGCAAATGGCGAAGGGCAAATGGCGAAGGGCAAAAACAAGCGATTAGCTATAAGCGATAAGCCATCAGCCGATATTCCGTGGGTGCATCTCGATATTGCTCCCAGAATGACTTCAATCGAGGGCGACTCGCTTGCCAAAGGAGCGGCGGGCGCTTCGATTGGATTACTTGTTCATTTTTTGAAAAAAGAGTAAATATTTTTACTTTATATTTTCTTATTCGCGCGAATAAGAAAATATAGGAGGATAGGAGAATATGGTATAATTTTTCTAATCAGTCATATAAGTGCTTATAAATGAAGCAGTTGGAAAGAATTTTTAAAGGACTGGCGAATCGGCGACGGCTCGCCATTATCCGGCTTTTAACGCAAAGCAAGGAATTACCGGTTGCCGAAATTGCCCGTCGCATAAATCTCTCTTTTACTTCAACATCGAAACATCTCTTGTCGCTTTACCATCTCGATATAGTCGAGAAGCGACAGGAGAGTTTGAATATGTATTATCGTCTCGCTAATCCATTGCCGCACGCGGTAAAACTGGTTGTTTCCCTCATCTCTAATTCTCGCGAATAATAAAATATGAATTCCGAAACAAAGATTTGCCAAAACTGCAAACAGAGTTTTACTATCGAACCCGAAGATTTTCAGTTTTACGAAAAGATTAAAGTTCCGCCGCCGACTTTCTGCCCGGATTGCCGTTTTCAGCGGCGCCTGCTTTTTTGGAATGGAGTGAATTTATATAAGCGCACCTGCGATTTATGCAAAAAATTCAATATTTCCGCTTATCCTCCGGAGGCGCCATATACCGTTTACTGCCCGACATGCTGGTGGAGCGACAACTGGGACCCTCGTGATTATGGCCGCGATTATGATTTTTCGAAGCCGTTTTTTGAGCAATTGAACGAACTATGGCATGAAGTTCCATTGCTCGGCCTTTCGATGGATTTAAGCACATTAAAAACTTCGCCTTACAACCACGATGCGGGACATCTGAAAAATTGTTATTTGATGTTCAATGCGCTCACGGATGAAGATAGCGCGCATGGTTATTGCATAGATAACAGCCAATCCATATTTGATTCCTGCGCGGTTCAATACTGCCAGGCCGGATACGATATTATGCATTCGTGGAAGACGAATCGCTGCATTGGTTCGCGCAATCAAGTTTCCGAATCCATAGAATGTTTATTTTGCCGCGACACGCAAAATTCCCAGAATTGCTTCGCGTCCGCAAATCTAAAAAACAAAAAATATTGGGCATGGAACAAGCCTCTTTCCAAGGAAGAATATTTTGCCGAAATCGGCCGTTATGACCTTGGCTCTTACAAATCGTACAAAGAACTTCAAAAAAAAGCCGGAGAACACTGGGCTACGCAAATGGTTAAATCAGAATATAACGAGTTCGCGGCGAATTGCAGCGGTTCAAACGTGTTTAACTCTAAAAACACAAAAGACAGCATCGAAATATCGCACTGCGAAGATTCCCGGTATCTTTTCCGCATGAGCGGACCGATGAATAAGGATTGCTACGATATTTCCGAATGGGGAGAGAATCTTTCGTTGTCGTATGATTGCATGGTTGTCGGAGCAAATTCGGCATTGGTACGCTTCTCATGCGAATCAGGACTTAATTCAAACGATGCAGAATATTGCAAGCTGTCATTGGGAGGTTCCCATCATTTCGGCTGCGTTTCCATGAAAAAGGGGAGTTACTTTATTTTCAACAAGCAGTATTCGAAAGAAGAATATGAAAAAATGACGGAACGCATACGGGCACAGATGAACGATGTGCCGTATATCTCGCAAATGGCTAATGGCAAAGAGCCGATAGCATACAAATACGGAGAATTTTTTCCGCCTGAAATTTCACCTTTCGCCTACAACACGACCCTTGCGCAAAATTTCTTTCCGCTGGCAAAAAATCAAATAGAGGAAAAGAAATATATCTGGCGTGAAAACACGCGCGAAGAATACGAAACAACGATGAAATCGAGCGACTTGCCCGACCATATTAAGGACACTCAGGATTCGGTTTTGAATGAAAGAATAGCTTGTAATAGGTGCGGGCGGGCTTACCGCATAATTGAAATGGAGCTCCAATTCCATCGGCAAATGAATGTTCCACTGCCAAGAGAATGCCCTTTTTGCCGCATAAACGAGAAAATCGATATTTGGGTAAAAACAAATGAGAGAAATAAGCGAATATGCTCGGGATGCGGCGTTGAAATAGAATCTCCGTACAGGGAAAATGAAAGCAAGGAAGTTTATTGCCGCAAATGCTATCTGGACAGACTACAATGATTTTTATTAAGCCATTTAGCCAAACAAAATCTAACATTGTTCGAAAAGTCATTCCGAGCTTCGCGAGGGATCTCGGAGATCCTTCACTGCCGCTCAGGATGACTATTTTCTATAGTATTCTAAAGATGATATAATTTTTCTAAATGTCATTGCCCCTTTCCACAGACAAGCAAAAAGACGTTGTTTATTTCGCGCGCACCAATTTCAGGAATACTGACCGTCTTTTCGGCATAAAAAGAAAAGACCGCCGCCAGCATATGTATGTTCTCGGAAAAACCGGTGTCGGAAAAACCGCTCTTTTGAATAATTTCGTCGTTCAGGATATCGCCAACGGCGAAGGCGTTTGTGTCATCGACCCGCACGGCGAATTCGTCGAAGGGCTTTTGGATAAGATTCCAAGGGAACGGCTGAAAGACGTAATTTATTTTAATCCCGCAGACCCCGATTTTCATATCGGTTTTAATATTCTCGAATTGCCGGATTCGAAGTACAAACATCTTGTTGCTTCCGGTCTGATGGGTATTTTTACCAAGATCTGGTCCAATGTCTGGTCTGCCAGGATGGAATACATATTGAACAATGCCGTTCTGGCGCTTTTGGAAAATCCCGGCACTACGCTTCTTGGCATAAACAGAATTCTCGTAGACAAGGATTACCGCCAAAAAATTGTCGCCAATGTCAAAGATCCTGTCATCAAGGCGTTTTGGGTGAACGAATACGAACAATGGCGCGACCAGTTCAGAAACGAGGCTATCGCTCCTATTCAGAACAAAGTAGGCCAATTTCTTTCGACTGCCATGATGCGGAATATTGTCGGGCAGGAAAAAAGCACTATCGACATTTATAAAATAATGAACGAGAGGAAAATTCTTCTCGTAAACGTTTCGAAGGGCAGGATAGGGGAGGACAATTCCGCGCTTCTGGGCGCAATGATAATCACCAAAATACAGCTTGCCGCGATGGAACGCGTCAGAATCCCGGAAGACGAACGCGCTGATTTTTATCTTTACGTCGACGAATTTCAAAACTTCGCAACCGATTCTTTCGCCGGAATACTTTCCGAAGCTCGCAAATACCGATTGAATCTCATCGTTGCGCACCAATATATCGGCCAGCTGGTAACCGATGTTTCAACCAAGGTACGCGACGCGGTTTTCGGCAACGTGGGAACGATGATTGTTTTCAGAATAGGCGCGGCGGATGCCGAATTCATAGAGAATGAATTTGAGCCGGAATTCGTCATTCAAGACATGGTAAATCTTCCGAACCACCATATTTACCTCAAATTGATGGTGGATGGCGTTACTTGCAGGCCGTTTTCGGCGGATACTTTGCCACCGTTCAATGTAGACGCATCAGAACAGATAAAAGACGAAATAATGGAAACTTCAAGAAAGCTTTATTCGAATCCGACTGCGGCAGTCGAGGCATCCATAAACCGATGGAGCGGAATGATGAACGAGCCTACCGGAGCAAAAATGTTCACTGCGGTTTGCTCAAATTGCGGCAAAAACACGATGGTTCCGTTCGAACCGGCAAAAGGCAGGCCTGTTTATTGCGAAGATTGCTTTGAGAAAGTGCAATCGGGAAAGATACAGCCTGCGGCCGGAAGCAGGAGCAGGAGCGGAAAACCATCGGACGAATTCTCATACGACCTTGCGAACCTCGGCATAGAATTCGAATTCAAGAGGCCTCCGGCAAG
>DATKTR010000038.1:0-29317 GCA_035531015.1 Minisyncoccota bacterium
TATGAGTGTAAATGATTCTCTGGAAAAACCGGGTTGTATGCTTGCCCTTCGTAGCTTTAGCGAAAAAGGGAGGGTGAATCCCCCACATAACTTCAAAAAAGAAGTTATGTGGGGGATGAAGGAGGTGCGGTCTTTTACATAACCTTGAGCTTGTCGAGGGGCGAAATCCCTATTCATTTGATGGTTATTATATTTATATATCTATCAATCGGTTAATCACTTGTAATACACTCTGTTTTCCACGCGAAAATCGACGTATTGCAAACCGTTGAATATGGATTTTTGCTTGAGCGAATTAATAATATCGGGAACGTTGTCCGCTGGGAAACGCAGGCTGAAATATATCGTCGGCCCCGCCTGCGCCGAGGATCCCGCCTGCGTTCCGCGAACGGGCATGTCGGCGGACAGGCCGTCGTAAGTATCGACTTCTAATTCCTCAAGAGCGATATCATTAAGGCGTATTTCCTTGACCCGCAGCCCGCTGGCGTTTATCGCGCGAAAAACGGAGAAAGCATTTTCTATCAGCCCGTCGGGCAATATTTTTGAGCGTATTCCCGGAGTTTTCTGGGAATAATCGTCGACTACGGTGAATAGGCTGCCCTCCATGCTGCTTGTCCTCTCAAAAATAAATCCTTTGTCATCGAACCAAAAACAATTTGAATCATATCCGGCCTGAAAATTGTCCGGATTTTGAATTGCTTTTTTAAGGCACCAGGCGCCGAAGGGCTGCCTTTCTTCGACGGAAATTATTATTTTTCTGTCTATATAATTTTTGCTTATAGAGATTGATCTTATTTCAGGATAATATTCAAGAATATTGCTTGAAAAATCGCTTGGCCAAATTAGAATATTTCTTGTTCCCAATAATTGTTTTATGAAAGACCCGTGCAGAATATCCGCCCTGGCTAAAGTCATAATATCGTCATTCGAAACATTTTTATTGCCGATTATATCGATGCTTTTTATTTTAAACAGCGGGGAATAAACGACCGTCCATGCGGCCAAAACAAAAATAAAGTAAGCCGCTACAAGTGATATGGCGAAGAAAATCCTATGGTATTTCCGTCTCTTGCGCGAATGTACGTCAGACCACGATGCGGGAATTTCTTTCGGGGTTTTCATAACGTTAGAAGCAGATCGCGGTCGCGCAATCCATCGCGATTTTTTTGATTTTATTTACTCGGCTTTTTAACATGCTTTTACATTTATAATTAAACTGCAACCGCGGCTTCTAGCGTGACTCATAAAATTCTTTTTTCCATAAGCGGGTTCAGCCTGGTCAAAAATTCATAGTGCGAAGTGCCGGAAAGTTCCGCGATGTCACGCGCCGGAATTTCATCTTTGCCGCTCTTGCCTATTATAATTGCAATATCGCCGGTCTTACAGCTGATGCCGGAAACATCAACCACTACCATATCCATAGAAACCCTTCCGAGTATCCTCGCTCTTTTCCCGTTTATCAAAACCTCGCCCTTCCCTGAAAGAGACCTGGAAATCCCGTGCCAGTATCCCAGCGGAAGCAGCGCGTACGTAATCGGCTTTGTCACTTTCTCGGTCATATCGTAACCGATGTAACCGCCTGGCTTTGCCGTTTTGATTTCGCTTATTATCGCGCGCCACGACAAAACCGGATGTAAATTTATTCCGTGCGCCAGCCCAAGGCTGGTCTGCCTCGGGCGAGAAAATTTTTTTTCAAGTTCTTTTGAAGGCCACAATCCGTAAAGCCCTATGCCGATTCGGACGGCGTCCAGATGATATTCCGGGCTCACAATGGCTCCGGCAGTCGCGGAAATATGGCGGGTCAACCCTTTGAAGCCGGCTCTTTCCAAAAAATCGAAGGCTTTTTTAAAATTGGCGAATTGTTTTTCGGTATAAGCCGATTGTTCCGAATTTTCGGTATCCTTTGCCGAAGCAAAATGGCTGTAAACGCCGGATAAATTTTTGTCCAGATATTTTATTATTCCGGGAATTTCTTCGGGATAAAAACCCTGCCGGTGCATGCCGCTGTCCACTTTCAGGTGATAAAAGGGTTTTTTCTTGGCCCGGCACAAAGCATCCAGGGATTCCCTGTTTGAAATAGTTATTGTTATTTTCTTAGCCGCGGCTTCTCCGAACCGATGCGGCAAAGTATAGCCCAGCACCAATATCGGTTTTTTTATTCCTTCTTTCCTGAGCCGCAATCCTTCAATAAGGCTGTCCACGCAAAAACCGTCCACCCCACACATAATCTTCTTATGTGTGGGGTCCACTCCCGCTTTGTCCGCGAGCTTGGCAAAAACAGACAAGCCATGACCGTATGCGTTCGATTTAACGACGGACCAAAGTTTGGTTTTCGGCCCTATCAGCTTCCTGAAAATTTTTACGTTGTGTTTAATGGCTTCCTGGTCAAGCTCGATCCAGGTCCTCACTCCGCTGTTTTTAATGTTCTTGTTAGAACGATTATGTCTAACCGATGATTTTTTGGCCGACATATTCCTGAAGTACTTTGGGGACTTCGATCTTGCCGTCCTTGGTCTGGTAGTTTTCCAAAATGGCGATAAGCGTGCGTCCTATGGCAAATGCAGTCGCGTCGTTCATATGCACGAATTGCGTTTCGCCGTTTTCTCTTCTTACTTTTGTATTCAATCTCCTTGATTGGTAATCATTCATAAGGTCAGCCGAATGGGTCTCACGGTATTTATTTTGCGCCGGCATCCATGTCTCAAGGTCCAAATGTCTGAAATCAGGTCCACCCTGATCGCCCGTTGAACAGATTATTATCTGGTAAGGCAGTTCCAGTGACTGCATCAGATATTCCTGAACTCCGACAATGAATTCCTGTTCATCAAAAGAATCTTCAGGTAAAGTGAATGATTCCATTTCCAATTTATCAAACTGGTGAACGCGCAAAATTCCTTTGACATCCTTGCCGTATGAACCGGCTTCCCTTCTGAAAGCGGTCGAAAATCCGATATATCGGATAGGCAATTCGCTTTCCTTAAGCGTTTCGTCCATATGAATCGGTCCAAGAGTATGTTCAGCGCTGCCAATAAGATAAATATCGTCACTCGGGATGTAATAACGTTCTTCAGTTGGTTCAAGGCGAGCCATTCTCCTGTAAACGTCTGGTTTTATAAAAACCGGCGGGACAACGGGCATGAAAGGCTTCGGATTGTATCCTGGCTTAATCTTGTCGGCTATATTTTTCAAAATCTTTTCGTCTCCAAGCACTTTGAACCCGTGACGTACCAAGGCAAATTCAAGAAGCGCCGCTCCGCCCTTAAGATAATTGAAGCGCGTCCCGGAAACCTCCGATGCCTTTTTAGTGTCGATTATCCCGAGCGCTTCTCCGAGTTCAAGATGGTCCTTGGGCGTAAAATCGAATTTTCTCGGTTCACCCCAGGAACGCAGAAATTTATTGAATGATTCGTCTTCGCCAACTGGCGTGTCGTCACTTGAAAGATTTGGGATTCCAAACCAAATGGAAAGGCGTTCACCCTCAAGTCCGGATAATTCATTCTCCTTAATTTTTATTTTTTCTTTTACCTCTTTGGCTGCGCTAATGTTTTTTTTCTCGCTAAGTTCTTTTTGTTCGCGGCGAAAATTCTCAAGCTCCCCTGTTATCTTTCTCCACGAGCTGTCGAGTTTCAAAAAATCATCGACTATCTTCGGGTCAGCACCCTTCAGTTTTATGGCTTTTTTGACTTTTTCCGGCTCCTCGCGGAGAAGTTTGATGTCGAGCATATTTCGATGATACTAAACCCAGACGATTGTAGCAATAAACCCTATAAAACCGAGCACAAGCCCGACCAAAGCTCCTTTTTGGGGCAATTGGTGAAAGAAAAAATACGCAAGGACCGGTTCGACAACTAATATCGCTACGACAGAGGCGACCGTAACCGTCCATATGTTTTTGGAAGAACCATATCCGAACGAATAACCAACAAGTAAAAATGAACAACCCATAAAAACCATCAAAAAAAGAATTGAGTTTTTATAATCAAGGAGAGAATGCACGCCAGGCAATTTTGCCGACAGCATTTCAGCCCAAATGTTCAGACCTTCGCCGACCACAAGGATTAAAAAAGTAAATATAATTCCTAACATTCTAAAAATGATACAACGAGCCGTCTCGTTTGTTAAGGGCTTTAAAAAATTGAATATTCCCTTTATAATCTAAAAAATGGCAAAAACATCGGAAAACGAAAATAACGAAAATCGTGACCACAAAAAACTCGGGCCAAAGCTCGACCTTTTTACTTTTTCCGACCTTGTCGGCCCCGGACTTCCGCTTTGGACGCCGAAGGGCACAATCCTCCGCAACCTGCTTGACGAATTTGTCTGGCAACTCAGAAAAACACGCGGATACGAACGCGTTGAAATCCCGCACATAACGAAAAAAGAGCTTTACGAAAAAAGCGGACACTGGGAAAAATTCAAAGACGAACTCTTCCAGATAAAAACGCGCGAAGGACACATATTCGCGGTTAAGCCGATGAACTGCCCGCATCACACGCAAATCTACGCGCGCAAGCCATGGAGCTACCGCGAACTTCCCCAGCGCTACGCCAACACGACGATGTGCTACCGCGACGAACAGTCCGGAGAGCTTGGCGGCTTGTCGCGAGTGCGCGCCTTCACGCAGGACGACGCTCACGCGTTCTGCAGGATGAGCCAGGTGAAAGAAGAATTTTTGAAAATTTGGGATATCATCCACGAATTTTACGGCGCCTTCGGTTTTGACCTTCAAGTGCGTTTTTCACGCCACGACCCCAAGCAGCCGGAAAAATATCTGGGCGACAAAGAACGCTGGACCACCGCCGAAAATATACTCGGCGAAATAATTAAAGAAAAAAAAGTTAAAGCCATAGATGGAATCGGGGAAGCCGCTTTTTACGGACCGAAACTCGACTTTATGGCAAAAGATTCTCTCGGACGCGAATGGCAGGTTGCGACCATTCAGCTTGACCTCAATATGCCGGACAGATTCGACCTTACCTGCGTGAATGAAAATGGCGAAGCGGAAAGAATCGCGATGATACATGCCGCCATAATGGGTTCCATCGAGCGCTTCCTTTCGGTTCTTATCGAACACACCGGCGGAGCGTTCCCTTTGTGGCTCTCTCCCGTTCAGGCAGCCGTTCTGCCCCTGAGTGAAAAATATAAAACTTATGCACAAAAAATATTCGAGGAATTGAAGGAAAAAAATATCCGCGTTCAAATGACTGACGCCGACGAACCTCTCGGCAAGCGCATACGCGAATCCGAAATTCAAAAGATACCTTATGTCATCGTCGTCGGAGAAAAAGAAGAAAAGAGCGAGAATGTCAGCGTCAGAAGACGCGGATCCGCCTTCGCCAAGGCTACGGCGGACAAGCAGGACGGCTTGCCCTCCGAAGCTTCAGCGAAGGAGGGAGAAATTTCTATGGAAAACCTGCTGGAGAAAATTGAAAGAGAGGTGAACGAAAAAATAATTTAAAATGAAAAAACCCTTGGACTCCGGTACCAAGGGTTTAGATGGAAGAGCATCAGGCTCTTCCCTGATTCCGGCGTATGCCGGGGTGCTCTCTATATATCGGAACTTTATTATTATTGTTCAGTTCCATCTTGTGAATCTGCAGTCTTTAGGATAGTTCACCTAATAAACCCGTCAATGACCCCTGTGGAAAAACTCCCAAAGATAATAGCTGTCGTAGGCCCTACGGCTTCAGGCAAGACCGATTTGGCCATTAAAATCGCGCGTAAATTCGCCGGCGAGATAGTTTCCGCAGACTCCAGGCAAATCTATAAAGGAATGGATATCGGCACCGCAAAACCGTCCGCGGAAGAAATGGCTGCGGTAAAACACTATCTGATAGACATCAAAAAACCCGATGAAGATTACACCGTCGCCGAATATAAAAATGACGCGATAGAAACGATAAATAAAATAATAAAAAGGGGTAAAATTCCAGTTCTTGCCGGAGGCACGGGACTCTACATAAAAGCTGTCGTGGAAAATCTGGAAATCCCCTCCGTAAAACCCGACTGGAAACTGCGAAAAAAACTTGAGGATAAAATAAAAAAAGAAGGGCTTGAAAAAATTTATGGCGAACTAATCGAATTAGACCCGGAAGCGGCGTACATAGTCGACGGTAAAAACACGCGGCGAGTCATCCGCGCCCTTGAGGTCGCCATTCTCAGCAAGAAGCCTTTTTCGGCGCAGAGAAAAAAAGGCAAACAGCTTTTTGAAACTCTGGAAATCGGCATCGGGCTTCCCTACCTCGCACTGGAAAAAAGAATAGATAAGCGGATTGATGGAATGATTGAAAACGGATTATTGAATGAAGTTAAAAAACTGATAAAAAAATATGGGGACAAACAAATTGCCTTCGATGCTATCGGCTATCGCGAGATAATAAATTATCTCGCCGCGGATAACATCAGCGTAAATCCGCATAGTCATCAGCGTAAATCCGCGAGCAACCTCAAAGAGGTTGCGGAAATGATAAAAAAAAATACTCGGGCGTTTTCAAAACGCCAGATGACCTGGTTCAAAAAAGACAAAAATATAAAGTGGATTAAAAAAGAAGGTGAAGCTTTAAAGCTCGCCAGAAAATTTTTAAAGGACGAATAAAAAAACGGGCGCCTGCGTTATTCACGCTGGACGCCCTTTTCGTTGCCTGCGGGCAATGGTTATTCGTCTTAATGTATGCTGGAAGGCCTGCCGACTTTACGTTTTTCCTCCTGGCACCACGGCGGTCGCGGCTGAAGCTCAATGTGATCTCTCTTGCCTGCGACCGTTACGGTACGTCCGTAAAAAAACGAAACTGAGCTGCGCATCCATTCCGGGATGGTTATTCTGACGCACTTTTTTTTCTCACTCCTTCTCAGAGAAACTTCAGAGCTGCCCGATAGGCGATCAACTCCGGCCGGATACGGATAAATGTTCAAACATCCGTTGCCTGCGGACGCTATGATTACGGAGTCATGGCTCTTGCCAAAATCTGCGGAAAATTTCGCAGGTAACATTAGCCGCCATTTGTCGTCGACTACGGCATACTTGCTTCCTTTTAGCATGGCTATCTCCTGTTTAGGAAAAACCTGATGTCAAGATTCGCAATGCAATTTTGCTGAGAAATTATTATTTTGTCAATTCCTGCTCGATTATCTTTCTGATGACTTCAGGATTTCCGGCTCCGCGCAGCTTGGCCATGGTTTTACCGACAAGGAACTGCAAGCTGGCAGTTTTGCCTTTTTTGAAATCGTCGACGGCTTTTTGATTTTCGCCGAGTATTTCCAAAACCATCGTTTTGATGCTGCCTTCGTCGGAAACCATTTCGAGCCCTTCCTCGGCCAAAATATCTTCCGGACTGTCGCCCGTCTCGAACATCTTCCGTAAAATGTCTTTTGCCTGGCGGCTCATTATCCTTGCCGACGAAATAAGATTTATCAGGCTCGAGAAATCTTCCGGACTGAATTTTAAGCCGAAAAATCCGATTCCTGATTCGTTCATAAGCCCCGAAAGGTCGCTGGTCAAATAATTGAAAAGAAGCTCCTCGGCGCTTTTCTCGGCAGCGCTTTTATTTTCATTCCGCGCGAGTTCGCTAACAGACGCCTCGAAAAAATCGGCAAGATTCTTGTCATCAACCAAAGCCGACGCTTGCTGCGCCGAAAGCTTGAATTCTTTCTGGAACCGTTCGCGTTTCTCCGATGGCAATTCCGGCAAATGGCGCTTCATATCCTCTATATCGAAAATTTTGGTCGGTTCAAGCGGCGGAAGGTCCGGCTCGGGGAAATAACGGTAATCGTGGGCTTCTTCTTTGGCACGCTGTGAAAATGTCCTTTGTTTCACGTCGTCCCATCCTCGCGTTTCCTGCGCTACTTTATCCCCTTTCTCCAAAACATCTTCCTGTCGTTTTATTTCGTATTCGATGGCCGAACCGAGAGAGCGGAAAGAGTTTATGTTCTTTACCTCGACTTTCGTGCCGAGCTTGTTCGTTTTGCTGATTGAAACGTTGGCTTCAAGGCGCATATGCCCTTTTTCCATATCGGCATCGGAAACGCCGAGATAACGCAGAATAAGGCGCAGTTCTTTACCAAAAGCCACGGCCTGTTCTGCATTCTTAATATCGGGGTCGGTCACCAATTCCATTAAAGGCACGCTGGCGCGGTTAAAATCCACCAGCGTCATCTCCTTTCCGTTTTCATCGGCAGAGTGGATAAGCGTGCCGGTATCTTCTTCCAGGTGAATCCTCGTCAGCTTGATTCCAAGCAGTTCTCCGCCCTGGACCAGCGGCTGGTCATACTGCGAGATTTGATAGGCCTTCGGAAGGTCGGGATAAAAATAATTCTTGCGGTCGAATTTGCTTATATCGGCTATTTTACCGCCCAGAGCCAAGCCGACTTTAATGACGAATTCAACGGCGCTTTTGTTTATTACAGGCAAAGCCCCGGGGTGCCCCATGCAAACGGGGCAAACATTCACATTCGGGTGTTTTTCATCGGCGTCGTTAAGCGAATCGCAGAACATCTTTGTCCGCGTTTTCATCTCGGCATGAATCTCTAATCCTATTGTCGGCTTGTATGGCATACGCTTATTCTAAGATATTGGCGGCTTTTTCGGCAATCTCTTTATGAATTTCGCCTATCGGTCTCTCGCCGTCTATGAAAAACATATTTTCAAAACGGTTTCCAAGATTCTTGTAATTCTCCATTACCTTGCGCAGGCTTTCGAGTTTTTCGAAAAGAGTCGTTTTGATTCCGCGGTGCGCTATTCTTTCGATTGATGTTTCGGGCTTAACAACCAGCACGAATGTTGCGTCAGGCAAGAGAAAATTGTCGTTTATCGAAATCAGCCATTCCAAATCCGCGCCAAGCGAACCGAAGGCGAACGTAGAAAAAAAATACCGGTCAGAGATGACCACACTTCCTTCTTTGAGCGCCGGAATAATAACTTTTTCGAGATGCTCTTTTCTGTCTTCGGCAAAAAGTTTCTGGAGGTCCTCTGGTGAGGCTTCTTTTTCGTGATTAAGGATGTCTTTTATTTCCAATCCGGCCTTGCTGTCCAATGTCGGCTCTTTCGTAAGAACGGCTTTTTTGCCGAGCCCTGAAAAATATTTTTCCAAGAGCGAAGCTTGTGTAGTCTGCCCGGAACCGTCGGGGCCTTCAAAAACGATAAACTTGCCGGGATATGAGTTTTTATCCATTCTTACAATATAACCTAAAAACCGGCAGAAATCATTTTTAAGCGAACGCTTTGGAGCAAAATGTGAAAATCCCCGAGCGAACAAAAAATCCGCCGGGTGCCCACGTAGCAGGGCGGCGGATTTTTGTCGTGAGCAAGGAGGATTTTAGTTTTGCGGAGCGCGTGAGTGTAAATTAATTTCTACCCCTCTACTGTTATTCCCATGCTTCTAGCGGTGCCTTCGATTATCTTGGCGGCAACTTCAATGCTGTCGGTATTCAGGTCAACCATTTTTCTTTCGGCGATTTTCCTGACGTCTTCTTTAGTAATCTTTCCTACTTTCGATTTAAGAGGGTCCTTCGAGCCCTTCTCCAAACCGGCGGCTTTCTTGATGAGGGCTGCTGCGGGCGGAGTCTTCAGCTTGAAAGTGAAGCTCCTGTCCTCGAAAATGGTTATTTCCGCGGGAACTATGTCGCCCGTCATTTCCTTGGTGGCGTCGTTGAACTGCTTGCAGAACTCCTGGATGTTCACACCCTGGGGTCCGAGCGCGGTTCCGATCGGAGGGGCCGGATTGGCGGCTCCTGCCGGTATCTGTATCTTAATTATTGTTTTTATGGGTTTTGCCATGTTTGTTTTAGTGGATTTAGGATTTACGATTTAAGAATTAGGAGATCTTATTCATAAATCATAAATCTATATTCTTAAATCATTAATTTTTATACTTTCTTCACCTGAAGAGCATCAAGGTCAACCGCGGTGTCTCTTCCGAATATCGGCACCATGACCTTGAGGCGTCCTTTTTCCTCGTCGACTTCTGAAATTTTTCCTTCATATTCCTTGAAAGGACCGTCCGATATTTTTACAAGGTCTCCCACGCGAAGGTCAACTTTGAAGCTGCTCTCGTCCTTGTCCATCCTGCCGAGAAGCGATTGTATCTCTTCTTCGGAAAGCGGCGTCGGCGTCGTCTTGTCGGGGCCGACGAATCCGTCAACGCGCGGAGTGTTTCTGACGACATACCACGAATCTTCGGTGAGTATCATATTGACGAGAACGTATCCAGGATAAATCTTTTCTTCTATCGTTTCCCTCTTGCCGCTCTTAACTTTAATTTTCTTTTCTTTCGGAACGATGACTTCGAAAATCTTGTCGCCCATTGAAAGCGATTCAATTCTCTGCTTGAGATATCTGGCAACGGCTTCCTCGTACCCGGACTGCGTGTGAACCGCAAACCAGTGCTTCGGATTGTCTTTTGATGTTTCGAGTGATTTTTCCATGTTTTTACATAATTTACGAAATACTAAAAATTACTAATGTACTAATTTAATTCGTATATTCGTACTGTTTCGTATTTTGTAAATATTTTAGACTTTTAAAATGAATTTTTTAAGCATAAAAGTGAAAAGATAATCGAACGCTCCGAGAAAAAGCGCCAACGCAATGGAAAGTATCACCACGAAAGCCGTAAGCCGGACAGCTTCCTGCCTGGTCGGCCAGTTTACGTGGCGCAGTTCCTGCCTTGTTTCCTGAAAAAATGTCTTTATTCTCCCGAACATAGATTCCCCAAAGATACTAAAAAACGGCTTAAAAATCAAGTTTAGATGTCCAAATTCTGGACTTCGGCGGCGTAGGCCTGAATGAACTGCTTTCTCGGCTCAACCAGGTCTCCCATAAGGATATTGAACAAGCGGTCGGCCTTTGCGGCGTCCCCTACGGTAACAAGCTTCAAAATCCTGTTTTCCGGATTCATTGTCGTTTCCCAAAGCTGTTCCGGATTCATTTCACCAAGACCTTTGTAGCGCTGTATCGATATTCCGGGTATCTTTTTTTCCTCTCCGGAAAGTTCTTCGGCTCCGGCTTCCATTTCAATAACTTCTTCTGCTTCTTCGACGGCTTCCTTGCCTGCCGAAGCCTTGGCGGAGGAGGGCTTTTCCCCGCCCTTTCCTTTGGCCGCTTTGAGCTTCTGCATTTCAATTATGGTTTTGTCCTTCTCGGCATCGCTGAAAGCGTATCTGACATCCTTGCCGGACTGCATCCTGTAAAGCGGCGGCTGGGCGATGTAAAGATGTTCCTTTTCTATAAGCTGCGGGAAGTAGCGGTAAAAAAGCGTCAGAAAAAGAGTCCTGATGTGGGCTCCATCGACATCGGCGTCGCTCATAAGAATTATTTTGTGATAGCGCAATTTCTCGATATTGAAGTTATCGGATATTGCCGTGCCCATGGCGACGACCAACGATCTTATTTCAACATTGGCGAGCATTTTGTCGAGGCGCGCTTTTTCCACGTTCAGAATTTTTCCTTTGACCGGCAAAATGGCCTGCGTTCTCCTGTCGCGTCCCGATTTGGCGCTGCCTCCGGCGCTGTCTCCCTCAACTATGAAAATTTCGGATTCTTCCGGATTCCTCGAACTGCAGTCGGCGAGCTTGCCCGGCAATGTCAGTCCTTCCAAAGCTCCCTTCCTCAAAACGGTATCCTTGGCGGCTTTGGCGGCCATGCGGGCTTTGGCGGCGAGCATAACTTTCTCTATCATCTTTCTCGCTTCTCCCGGGCGCTTCTCCAAAAATTCCTTGAGCGCTTCGTTGATAACGGCTTCAACGGTCGTTCTGGCGTCCGGATTTCCGAGACGCGCCTTCGTCTGGCCTTCAAACTGCGGCTCGGGCAATTTAACGGAAACTACCACGACCAGCCCTTCGCGCACATCGTCGGCAGTAAGATTTTCTTCTTTTTCCTTGAGATAGTTTTCGGCGCGGGCATAGTTGTTCAAAGTCCTGGTCAGTGCCGAACGGAAACCGGTCAGGTGCATTCCGCCGTCAGGAGTATAAATATTGTTGGCGAAACTCAATTCCTTTGTGCTGAAATCGTCAATGTATGCGAAAGCTGTTTCAATTTCCATTTTTTCCGCTTGTTTGTGCACGTAGAATATTTCGTCCTGCAAAAGCGTTTCACCGGCGGCAAGATACTTCACGAACGAGAGCACTCCCCCTTCAAAGCAAAATCCGTAAAAAGAATACGGCGATTTTCTCTTGTCCAAAAAGTTTATACGGAGCCCTTTGGTCAGATACGCTTGCTGGCGGAAATGGTCGATAATTCTTTTTTCGCTGAATTCAATAGATGGAAAAATTTCCGGGTCCGGCGAAAAACTAACTTTAGTGCCGGTTGACTTGGAGGTTCCGATTTTTTTGACCTTGGCTTCCGGCTTGCCGCGCTTGTACTCCTGCATCCAGAGCGCTCCTTCGCGCGAAACCTCCACGCGCAGCCAGTCGGAAAGAGCGTTAACCACCGAAACTCCGACTCCGTGCAGTCCTCCGGAAACTTTGTACGATTCTCCGCCGAATTTTCCTCCGGCGTGCAATGTCGTCAAAACGGTTTCAAGCGTGGATTTTTTTGTCTGATGATGGACTTCTACCGGAATGCCGCGTCCGTCGTCGGTGACGCTGACCCGGTTTTTCGGCAAAAGCTCAACAGTGATGTTTTTGGCGTATCCGCCCATGGCTTCGTCAATGGAGTTGTCCACGACTTCCCAGATAAGATGGTGCAGTCCGTCCGGCCCCGTGGAACCGATATACATACCGGGGCGCTTCCTGACGGGTTCAAGCCCCTCCAAGACATAAATATCTTTGGCGGTATACGAACTCGAACCTTCGTTAGGTTTTTTTTCTTTTTCTTCTTTTTTTGCCATAGATTTTAATCAAAAAAACCAAGCCCGGGAGATATGAAATTAAGCTTGATTTTAAAGGGGAAAATCGCCTGTTGATTGTTCCCGATTTGATGAAATTGTACCACAGAAACGGGTATATTTTCAAACTTGGCCAAGCCTGAATTAACGTTAAAAACAAAGCTGCTTCTACAAAACAATCAGTTCTTTTGGCAGCAGCTCCCCGCTTAAATTAACGCCGCCGCCTTTTTTGACGACAATCGTATCCTCAATGCGGACGCCGCCGAGCCCCTCGATATAAATTCCGGGTTCAACAGTTATCACGGAATTTTCCGGTAGCGGTTCTTTATTGCCGCCCGAAACGTGAGGCAGCTCGTGGACTTCCATTCCGACTCCGTGTCCCGTGCCGTGCAAAAAATATTCGCTGTATCCCCCGCCTGCGCCGAGGCTTCGACGGGCAGGTTTTCCGGATATGTAATCGCGGCAAATTTTGTCTATTTCCATTCCTGCGATTCCCGCCTTAACGGCTTTGCATCCGAGCTCCTGCGCCGTTTTTACCGTTTCATAAATTTCCGAGAGTTTGCCCGAAACCGGCCCCAAAGCCACCGTGCGCGTCACATCAGAGGCATAGCCGTCAAAACAGCATCCGAAATCCAGAGTTATCAATTCTCCTTTCCGTATCTTTCTATCGGACGCTTTTGCGTGCGGCTTGGCGCCATTCGGACCGGAAGCGACAATGAGTTCGAAAGAAATTTTTTCAGCGCCGTTTTCCCTCATTAACATTTCCAGTTTCCAGGCAAGTTCGTTTTCCGTTATCCCCTCTTTAATAAAGGGCATAAGTTCTTTGAAAGATTTCGCGGATATCGAAACTGCTTTTTTTATTTTCGCCAGTTCCGTTTCGTCTTTTATTATTCTTATTTTCTGCAAAACATTGTCGATGCCGACAGCGGATATTCCTTCTATTTTTTCGTTCAAGCGTGAGATTTGGCCGTAGCTTGTTCTGGCGGAATCGAAAATTATTTTTTTCAGACTAAGCCTGCCGCTAATCTTTTTGAATTCTTCCCAGAATGAAGCTCCACCCGCGGGCACAAGTTTGAATCCCTGGCATTCTTCTTTAACTCTCGAAAAATACCGTCCGTCCGTGAAAATGAACCTGCCGCCTTCGGCTACCAGTAAAACGGATTCCGTTCCGGAAAAACCCGACAGATATCTTGTCCCCGGCTGCCCTGAAAGTTCGTGATTAAAAACCAGGAGCGCGTCCGCGTCCTCTTCGCGGACAATATCAAGAGCTCTCTTTATGCGATTATTTATAACTTCGTCCATGGAATAATTTAAATTTTATCATAAAAAATTTGAGGCCAGCGCTAAAAGCTAACTGGCCTCTTTGAAACGGCGTCATTCGCGGAATCCGAGAATTGCCGCGATTGCCTTGCGGATTTCTTCGGTGACGTAGACGGAGATGTTCGGGTCGCCGTCATGGCCGGTACCCGGACTGGGAATGTTGAGATAACTTCCCGACCGGCCGTACTTCCCTTCCTCGGCGGAGCTCAGAAGATATCTGTGCCGCATCCAATATCCGGATTTCCCCTCGTCTTCAATCAATCCGAATGCGGCGGCAAGTTCCTGGTCGCTGAAATGCCTCCAGCCCCAACCCTTCATTTGAGGCGACCAGCAAACTTCCCACTTCACTTCCCAGCAACTAGGAGTCGATTCGGCCGGCTTAATCACCAGCCTGGCCAAATTGTTGGAAATAATCGCGAGACGTCTGTCTTGAAATACCTTCATATCCATCTCGCTTAGCCCACCCTTGTGAAACCATGCCGGACAGCATATTCTCGCGCTTTCAGGCACTTCGCTTGAAACAATTGCGTTCATGATGAATCTCCTTCTATCTGTACTTCGAAATGGAAATACCCTTGGCTTTATTGATATTTTTATTAGCTAATTGGAGGTTAGCACCAAAGCCCGGGATTATCAACAAATATAAAAGGGCTCGTGATGAAGCCCTTTCATGCACTTTTTTTATAAAAAGAAAATTATAAAATCACCGTAGCGGCGTCGCGGCGGACTTCCAAAACCCCTCCGTCAATTTCGAATTTCTTTTCTTCGTTTCCGACACGGACAACAAGCGTGCACGGCTTGAGCGTCGTTATAAGCGGCATATGCTCTGGCAGAACGGTCATCTGACCCGAAGCGCCTTTGACCGAAAGCGAATCCGCTTCCCCGTCGAAATAAACTTCATCGACTTTTGCGATAATTAAATGCATAGACATTGGGATATTTAGATATTGGGTAATTTAGAGATTTAGAGATTGAGAGATTAGGATATTCGGATATTGAGTAATTGGAAAATTAAGATATTTAGCAATTGGGATATTACGCCTTAAATTAATATCCTAATATCATAATTTCCTAATTTCCGGATATTATTCTTCTTTGACATCGCCGACTCCGCCCTTCATATAGAAAGCGTTTTCAGGCTTGGCGTCGTGCTTGCCGTCCAGGATTTCGCGGAAAGCGCGGATGGTTTCGGGAAGCGTCACGTACTTGCCCGGCCTGCCCGTGAAAGCTTCTCCTACCGCGAACGGCTGTGAAAGGAACTTTTGTATCTTTCTTGCGCGATAAACGATGGTCTTGTCGTCGTCCGAAAGTTCTTCGATGCCGAGAATGGCGATGATGTCTTGCAAATCTTTGTAGCGCTGGAGAACCTGCTTGGTGCGCATCGCGGTTTCATAATGCTCCTGTCCGACGATTTCCGGCTCGAGCGCCGTCGAGTTCGACTCGAGCGGGTCGATGGCCGGATAAATTCCAAGCGAAGCGAGCTGTCTTGAAAGAACGATGGTCGAATCCAGGTGCGTGAAAGTTGTCGCCGGCGCCGGGTCGGTAAGGTCGTCGGCGGGAACATAAATCGCCTGCACCGAAGTGATGGAGCCTTTCTTGGTTGAAGTGATGCGTTCCTGAAGCTGTCCCATTTCTTCCGAAAGTGTCGGCTGGTATCCCACAGCTGACGGCATTCTGCCGAGAAGCGAAGACACCTCGGAGCCCGCCTGCACGAAACGGAAAATGTTGTCCATAAAGAAGAGAACGTCCTTGCCCATTTCGTCGCGGAAATATTCCGCCATTGTAAGGCCGGAAAGCCCGACGCGCGCCCTTGCTCCCGGGACTTCGTTCATCTGCCCGAAAACCAAAGCGGTTTTTTCAAGTACGCCGGAATCCTTCATTTCGGTGTAAAGGTCGTTTCCTTCGCGCACGCGTTCTCCTACTCCGGCGAATACGGAATAACCGCCATGCTCGGTGGCCACGTTCCTGATGAGCTCCTGCATTAAAACGGTTTTGCCCACGCCGGCGCCGCCGAAAAGTCCGACTTTGCCTCCTTTGATGAAAGGAGCAAGAAGGTCGATGGACTTGATGCCTGTTTCGAAAACTTCGGCTTTGACGCGCTGGTCTTTGAATTGCGGAGCCTCGCGGTGTATCGAAGATTTCACAATGCCTGTCAAAGCTTCCTTGCCGTCAATCGTGTCGCCTATAACATTGAAAAGGCGTCCCAAAACTTTTTCTCCGACGGGAACAGAAACCGGACCGCCGGTGTCGATAACTTCGGCGCCGCGCGCCAATCCGGCTGTGTCCTGAAGCGCAATCGTGCGGACGCGTCCGAGCCCGATGTGCTGCGCTACTTCGAGAGTAACCGTACGATTACTCTCGCCCTCCGAAGCCTTGGCGAAGGAGGGCACGCTGACTTTTAATGCATTTCTCAAAGCCGGAAGTTTTTCTCCTTCGAAATAAACGTCTATGACCGGACCTATTATCTGCGTTATTTTTCCTTTTTGCATTTTATCCATTTTATTTATAGTTTCTTTAACCATTTATTTTTTATTGCCTTTTCCAAATCTATTCCCAGATTATTCGCATTGATTATCACCATACCTATGATATCTGCGAGTTCTTCAGAAACTTTTTTCTTGGACTCTTTTAGAGGTAAATGCTTTTCCGGCCTGCTCTTTTTTCTGTGAATTAGTAACGCCTCGGCGAATTCTCCAGCTTCTTCGTATAATTTTATAATCGCAGTATTTTCATCAAGTTTAAGCTTATGTTTTTTCTCATAGCGCTTTGCCTTTTCAATAATTTTCTTTTGTATTTCTTTAAATTCCATTTTTAATAATTTTGTTTTTCCATTCGCCATTAGCTATATGCTATTCGCCGCCTAACTCGCCATTGCTTCCATTCCGCCTATTATTTCGCTGACCTCGCGGGTGATGGCGGCCTGGCGCGCTTTATTGAACCATAAAGTCAGGTCGTGCTCCATCTCTTCCGCTTTGTCGGAAGCCGACTTCATGGCAACCATGCGAGCTGAATGTTCTGAAGCTTGCGATTCCAAAAGCGCGTGGTAAACGAAAACTCCGGCGAGTTTCGGCAGAATAGCCGCGAGAATTTCTTCCTGCAGCGGTTCGGTTGCGTATGTTTTCGGATAACTGCCGTTCTTCATTTCCGAAAATAACCCTTTTACCGGCACGATGTCGTGGACTACTTTTTCCAGCTCTTCAAGCGACAGCGGGAAAACGATTCTCAATGTCGGTATCTGTTCGAATGTCGAGCGGAAATTCTGATAGGCTATTTTAACTTCGTCCGTGACGCCGTCTTGAAAACGGAAAGCGGCTTCATTCACTATTTCCCTTACGATGTCAGATGAAATCTGGTCCGTGTTCGGATGAAAAATTTCCACTTTGTATCCGCGCTTTCCGAAAAATTCGCTGGCCTTCTTCCCTACTGCGATTATTGAAACGGAATCCGTGGAAAATTTGCGGGAAGTTATGTCAGCGAGTGTCGCACGCAGCACCGCCGAGTTGAGCGCTCCGGCCAAGCCTTTGTCGCTTGTTATGACTATATATAGGGCCTTTTTCACTTCCCTCTTTTTCATCAGTGGATAATTGGCTGTTTCGCGAAGGCCGGAGACGCGCGCCAGTATCGCTGCCGCGGCGCGGGCGTAAGCGCGGCCGGACAACGCGCGCGACTGGGCCTTTCTCATTTTTGCGGCCGAAACCGCTTCCATTGCCCTGGTGACGGTCTGCGTTTTTTCAACGCTCCTTATTTTATTTTTTATCTGTTTGAGTCCGGGCATTTTAATCTAGTAGGTAGTAGGTAGTTTGATATTCGCTATAAGCTATTTGCCATGCGCCGTAAACAAATTCGGATGCGTTTCCATGAATTTCGCGAGCTGTTTCTTGAGCTCTTCTTCGGTTTCTGGGGATATATCCTTGGAACTTTTTATATTCTTCAGCATCTCGGCTGCATTCGCATCCAAAAACGCCAAAAGCTTTTCTTCAAATTCAGGAACTTTTTCAACGGCGACTTTTTTCAGATAGCCGTTAACGGCGGCATAAATAGTGACTGCCTGGCGTTCGAAAGGCATCGGTTCGCCGTTTTTCTGTTTCAGGACCGCCGTCAGGCGCTGCCCTGCGTCGATTTGCTTCTTGGTCTCCGGATCGAGGTCCTGCGAGAATTGCATGAAAGCTTCAAGTTCGCGGAACTGCGCGAGTTCCAATTTTATCTTGCCGGAAACTTTTTTCATCGCTTTTGTCTGCGCCGCCGAACCCACGCGGGAAACGGAAATACCGGGGTTGATGGCCGGCCTCATTCCTTTGTTGAAAAGGTCGGTTTCAAGGAATATCTGTCCGTCGGTTATGGAAATGACGTTGGTCGGAATGTATCCCGAAACATCGCCTTCCTGGGTCTCGATGATGGGCAAAGCCGTCAGCGAACCGCCGCCTTTCTCTTTCGAAAGTTTTGCGGCGCGCTCCAATAAACGGGAGTGTAAATAGAAAACATCGCCCGGGTAAGCTTCGCGTCCCGGCGGGCGGCGAAGAAGAAGCGAGAGCTGGCGGTAAGCAACTGCGTGCTTTGAAAGATCGTCATAAATAACCAGCGCATCCTTCCCCTGCTCCATAAAATATTCTCCGATGGCGGCTCCCGCGAAAGGCGCGAGGTACTGGAGAGCAGCCGGAGCCGAAGCTCCCGCGTCGACGATTATGGAATATTCCAAAGCTCCTTTTTCACGGAGAGTCTGCACGATACGCGCGGTCTTAGATTCCTTCTGCCCGATGGCGACATAAATGCAAATGGGCCGCGATTCCTTGGGTTCGCTTTTCTGGTTCAAAATAGTGTCGGTGGCAACGGTTGTTTTTCCGGTATAGCGGTCGCCGATGATAAGTTCACGCTGTCCGCGGCCGATTGGAATCATGGAATCAATGGCTTTTATTCCGGTGTGAAGCGGAGTATTTACGCCGGAGCGGTCCATAACGCCGTACGCTTCGCGCTCTATCGGATTCATCTTTTTTGACGCAATAGGACCGGCGCCATCAAGCGGTTCGCCAAGCGGCGATACGACGCGGCCAATCATCGCTTCGCTTACCGGAATGGAAAGCACTTTGCCGGTCGGCGAAACAGGCATTCCTTCGGCAACAAGTCCCACGTCCCCAAGAATGATTGCGCGCACCGATTCTTCTTCAAGGTTCAGAATAACGCCGTAAACATCGCCGTGCGATTCTACTGCGTCTTTCAGCGACTTGCCGTGTGTGGTTTCGAAACGAACCATTTCGGACATAACCGCGCTCTCAAGGCCTTCAATTTCGGCGACGCCGTCCGCAACGCGCGTTACAATGCCGCCGTCCTTGCGTTTTTCGGTCGGAGTAAAGCTTTCTATTTCTTTTTTAAATTGTTCTATGAATTTTTGCATTACGATAAGTTATTAGTCATTAGTTATCAGTCATCAGTTGCTATGCGCTATTTGCCGCTGGCTACGAGCCGTTTATAAAGCTCTAAGAGCGTCCTGGTCCGTTCGCTTTCCGGAGTTACCTTTTTATGAAGCTCGAAACGTTCATGCGCCATTGCCAGTTTTTTGTATTCGGAAAAAATCTGCGGCAGAAGCTTGATGTGGCCGCGGCGTTCAAGCGCCTGGCGCAAATTTTTCAGATACGCTTTGCCTTCTTTTTCATTTTCTTCCTGCCCGCGCTTATCTCCCAGTGGCAGGCGGGCAACCAAAGCATAAAGCGCTTTGGCATATTCTGCGGCAATGGTCATTTTATTGTTTTAGATATTAAGTAAATCGGATATTGGAAAATTATAATTTCTTATTATCTCAATTTATTAATTTCTTTAATTTTTATTTCCCATCCCCTTTTCCATTCCGAGGACGATAAGCTTGGCGACCTCTTCCCTGCTCTCGGCTATTGCCTGCGCCTTCATTTCCTTAGCCTGGTTTTCGGCATCCTTGAGGAGCGAAACGGCAGCCATTTCGCCCTCGGCAATGATTTCCTTTTCTTTCGCGATGCCCGCCTCGCGCCCGTGAGCAAGCAGCGCATCGGCTTCCTTTCCCGCCTGCGCGAGTATTTCCGCTTTTGAAGCTTCTATGCTTTTAAGCCTTCTCTCGGCGAGGTCCGCGTTGCGGACCCCCTCGGAAACTTTCTGCCTGCGGGCCTCGAGCGCGTTCATTATCGGGCCGTATGCGTAGTATTTCAACAAAAACAAAAGTAGCCCGAAGTTAATTGCGTTAACAACGAGAAGCCGCCAGTCTATTCCGAATACGCCCAATATTTTAGACACGTTATTGTTTATGTTTTTACGAAATACTGATTTTTACGAACCTGCCTGCCGGCAGGCAGGTGTACGAATTCGTATATTAGTACTGATTTGTATTTCGTAAATTTTAAGTGAATTTAATAATGAAACCGACAACGACCGCGAAAATCGCGAGAACGTCGGTTACTGCGATACCGATGTACATCGTGGTCTGAATGGTGCTCGCCGCTTCCGGATTCCTTCCGATAGCTTCAAGCGCCTTGGAAACCAAAAGGCCGAGTCCGATGCCTGGGCCCATAACTCCGACTCCCACTACGAAAGCCATTGCCAATGTTTTTGCTACTTCAATGTCCATATTATTTTAGATATTAAGTAAATCGGATAACGGGAAATTATGATCTCTTATTATCTCAATTTATTAATTTCTGATTGTTATTTTTTTCGACCTTATTGTTTTAATTTATGTTTTGTTTTTAGCCTATTACTCCGCTTGCCATCTGCTCCATTTCTTCCTCTATCTCTTGTCCTTTCCCGTGGCTTGCGTGCGGTTCCGTTATGGCTATTTTTATAAACGCCAGAGTCAAAATCGCGAAAATTCCTGCCTGAAGCACTCCTATGAATGTTTCGAATGCCATCAAGGGCACGGGCAGAATAAGCGGCACGAATTTGCTTATTATCAAAACAAGAACCTCCCCCGCAAAGATAGCGCCGAAGAGCCTGAATGAAAGCGATATGAGGCGCGCGAGATTTCCAATTATTTCTATCAGGCCGATCATAAACCCCATAAAGCCTCCTTTGAAATTAACAAACTTGGAAGCGTATTTCAAGAAACCGAGAGTGAAAATTCCCGACAGCTCAATGGCAAAAAACGAAATTATCGCGAGCGCAAGCGTGGAATTAAGGTCGGAGCTGACAGTATGAATCAACGGCACGTATTCTCCGCCGCTGCGGACAAGAACGCTTTCCGCGAAAGGATTGAATTCTAAAACATTGGCGAGGAGAATAAATATGAAAATAGTGGCTATGAGCGGGAAATAGCGGTTAGCAAGCTTGCGCGAGCCGAGCGTTTCTTCGATAAGATTGAAAATATATTCAAAAACTGCTTCGACGGCATTCTGCAGTTTCCCCGGAATCAGGGAGATTCTTTTCTTTATGATTATGCCGAGAATAAAAAGGAGCGCTATGACTATCCATGCCATAATAAGCGTATTTGTTATTGGCAAGCCGAATATTTCCGTCAATTTGTCGGCAGCCAGCTTTATTTGAAATCCGCTCCCCATTTTGGTTTTTTTATTTAAGCCAAGCGATTGCCGCTTAGGCGCGGTAATTGTAACACAAATTAGGAAAAATGGAATAGTGGATAAAAAAACCCGGTCCGTTCAGGGAGAACGGCCGGGCACGTACTTCTCGCTTCTCGGTTGGTAAGTTGCGTACAGCCTTCGTTCCGGCTGATGACGAAACATTAGTTAAAAGCGCGCGGAAAATCAAGGCAGAAAACCAATGATTAAAAATTGCAAAAAGCCCGCGCAATGTGTTAGCTTTCAAGCATCGAAATGGATATTTTTATCCGTATCGAAGTCAATCGCACTTTGGCAACAAAATAAATACCTGAAGTTCAACCTTAGTTTTAGTTAAGGAGCGCTTATGAAAAACGGAAAGTTGAATCTGGCAATCTGCATCTCCGGCGGCGGCACTACCATGCGTGAAGTCCTTCGCGCCTGCGAAAGCGGCCGACTGCCCCATGTAAACCCGGCGCTGGTCATTTCAAGCAATCGCAATGCCGGCGGCGTTTCAAAAGCCCTCGCGGAAAGATTTCCCCAAAAAGACATCGCCTTCGCGATACGAAAGGAATTCCCGAATCGCGACGCTTATGGCGAAACGATTTTGCGGGAATGCCGTATCCGCGATGTCGATATGATTTTCCAGTGCGGCTTCATACCTGTAATGCCGGCAAACGTCATCAAAGCCTACAAGCAGATGATTGCGAACCAGCATCCGGGACCCCTCGACTATGGTCGCCCCGGTTTTGGCGGAGAAGGAGGAATGTACGGCCGCGCGGTGCATCATGCCGTGCTTTACTTCGCCCAAAGAGCCGGCCGTCCGTTCAAAAAAACGGAGGCTACCGTCCACCGCGTTACCGAAGAAGTGGATAAGGGAGAAATACTCGGCATCAAACCCGTGGAAATAATGGCGGGCGACGACGCCGAGAAACTCGCGGCGCGCGTTCTGCCGTACGAGCATGAACTGGTAATCGAAACACTCCTGTGCTTCTCCGAATTCGGGGGAGAACAGGAATTCCGCCACGGCGAACCGCTGATTCGGCCGGGCGAAGAAGCCCTGCTGAAAGAAGCGAAAGCTGCCGGAAAAGCGGCCTTTCCCAACGGTTAACTGATAGAGAGGAAAATATGAAACGCATTTTGGTAATCGACGGAGGAGCACGGGGACACGCGATACTCCATACACTCAAGGCTACAAGCAGCAACGGCGGGGTAGAACTCTTCTGCGCTCCGGGCAACGGCGGCATTTCGGAAATCGCGAAATGCTGTCCGGTGAAAGCCGACAACTTACTGGGCCTGCTTGAACTCGCGAGAGAAATCAAGCCGGACCTGACAGTAGTCGGACCGGAAGTGCCGCTCGTGGCGGGAATCGCGGATGTCTTTTCCGAATCTAAGTTTCCGGTTATCGGACCTTCAAAAGCCGCGGCCCAGCTCGAGGGAAGCAAAGTGTTCGCCAAGAGATTTATGTGGCGGCATGGCATCCCGACCGCGAACGCCAGAATCTTCGACAATCCGGCTGAAGCGGAAAAATTCGTCAAAGCCCAAAAAAAACCGCTTGTGGTAAAAGCGGACGGATTGTGCGCCGGAAAAGGCGTTACGGTCGCGAACAGCGCCGAAGAAGCGCTGGCGGCCGTGGACGAAATGATGGTTCGCGGTAAATTCGGCGACGCCGGCAGAAGAGTCCTTATCGAAGAAAAGCTCGAGGGACAGGAATGCTCGTTTATCGTTCTTTCCGACGGTAACAGTTCTGTCACGCTCAAGCCCGCGACGGACTATAAGCGCCGCTTCGACGGCGATAAAGGTCCGAACACGGGCGGTATGGGCTGCTACTCGCCTGTTCCGGCAATAACACCGAAGATGGAGAAGGAAGTGATGGAAAAGATCGTCGAACCAACCCTGTACGGGATGGCTGAAGACGGCATGCCGTATTGCGGCTTCCTTTATTTCGGCCTGATGCTGACGGCAGAGGGCCCGAAGGTTCTCGAATTCAACTGCCGCCTGGGCGACCCGGAAACATCAGTCATTCTGCCGCTTCTGCGCTCCGATTTTTCGACAATGCTGTTCGCGGCTGCCGCAGGCACGCTTAATGGCATGGAAATCTCATGGCACAAAAAGCATGCTGTTGGAGTGGTCATCGCCGCAAGAAATTATCCGGGAAAAGGAGTGAGCGGTGAGTTCGTTTACGGACTCGCCGAAGCGGGGAGAAACGGCGCGCTCGTCTTTCACGCTGGAACGATGAAAGATGACGCGACCGGGAAAATCATCGCGAACGGCGGCCGGATACTTAATGCAGTCGGCCTCGGAAAAAGTTTTGAAGAGGCCCGCACTGCCGCCTATAGGACGGCACACCTTATCCATTTCGCAGATAGGGACTTCAGAAACGACATCGCCGCGAACTTGAAATAAAAATAGCGCGGCGAAAACGAACATGCGGCCGGCACCAATTACACATGGAGCCGCCGCATTTTTTTATTTAAAAAATATTACGCTATAACGCCACCCGGATGGCGCGGGAATCGTCGCTCTGGGGCAAACCGGATGGATTGTCTTTTTTGAATATGAGTATCCCGCTGTTTACGCCGACGGGCTTTTTAAATTCAAGCGTTCCTGAAAAACGCACGTAATCGGTTGTCATCCATGGTCCTTGCGCGGTTGCGTGGCCTTGCGCGATTACATTTCCTTTTTCGTCTGTCAGTATCAAAGGAAAACTTGCTTCAAAAAACCAATTTCCTTTCGCAACTCCCGAAATCGAGATGGTAGATGAAACCGCCGCGCCATCAACGGGAGATTCTATGAAAATAGGAGCTTCGGCAAGAATATTATTTTCAACTTCCAAATACTCCGATTTCCCGAAAGACGGCCTAGCCGTCATCGGCTCGTTTGCCGCGCGGTCCGCGTAATTCACGATAAGCACGCCGTTTCTTATTTCCATATTTTGCGGAGCAATTCGGTCTCCGAGAAAAACAGCGTTTGTTCCCTTGTATGTTCCGTTATCGTTAATTGCCGCTGCCGCGTAGTAAAATGTTCCGCTGCCGCCGGAATCCCGCTGAAGCATCACGGCGGCATCTTTGATTCCGTCACCGTTCAAGTCTCCGTAAATTGGCGCGCCGAAAACGCTTACCGTTTCCTTGCTCGCCGAACCGGGCGCTGCTTCTTTTTCGAATTTTCCGTTTTGAAGCGGATATGAAACATTGTCGATTGCGTACGCGGCATTCAGCGGGCTGTTCGCCTGTTTTTCGGAGCCGAAATAAAAATATCCGCCGAGAATAATGACTGCGGCCGTGATTATTATCGCTATTTTATTTTTCATTTATTTATTGTTTCAATCCCAGTCCCTTCCTCAAAAGATACCAGTTTATGGCGACGAGTGCCACGGTAAACGCAAGCAGAACCGATACCGAAATTGAAACGGACACGTCCGAAAAACCAAGGAAACCATGCCGGAATCCGTTTACCAGATAAAAAATCGGGTTTATATAAGTCAGCGTCCTCCAGAATCCGGACAGCGACGAGACTGAATAAAACACTCCGCCGAGATAAACAAGCGGCGTCAATACGAATGTCGGAACTATGTTGATGCCGTCTATTGATTTCGCGTATATGCCGTTAACCAGGCCTGCCAAAGAAAAAACGAGGGAAGTAAGAATGAAGAAAAGGAAAACGAGCGCCGGCTGCATTACTGTCAGGTGCGTGAAGAAAAGCGAAACCGCGAGCACGAGCAGCCCGACCATCAATCCCCTGACGATGCCTCCGGCAACGAATCCGGCGATAAGCACCCACGGCGGCGTCGGCGAAACAAGTATTTCGTCTATGCTGCGGGAGAAAAATTTGGACGAAAAAAAAGTGAAAGAGACGTTGGCGTACGAATTCATGACTACCGCGAGCATCACGATTCCGGGCACGACAAAAGAAATATACGGGAAGTTATTTATGCTGCCGATGCGCGAACCGAGAAAAGAACCGAAAATAAGGAAATACAAAACTGATGTAACAACCGACGGCAAGAACGTCTGCGGCCAAATGCGGAAAATGCGAATTACGTCCTTGCGAACCATCGTATAAAAAGATATCCAGATTCCTTTAGGATTCATATAATCTATTCTCCATTGTCGCTGGTTAATTTTACGAAAACTTCTTCCAAGCGTCCCGTTTTGCTGCGTATGCTTTCTATTTTGAAATCCAGTTTGTGAAGCGCAATAATCGCATCGTTTAATCCTCTGCCTTCTCCTATTTCCGCCTCTATGGTGTTTTCATCAGCCTTTCTCGCTTTGTAGGAAGAAAGAGCGGTAAGCGCCGCCTGAGTAACCGGTTTGGTAAGATCTATTACTATGGTCTCTCCTTTGAGCCTGTTTAAAATTTCTTTCATCGTACCTGAAGCGATAATTTCTCCGCGGTTTATTATGGCCACGTTCTTGCAAAGCTGTTCGGCTTCTTCCAAATAATGCGTGGTGAGCAGGATTGTCACGCCACTGGCAGTGACAGAGCGCAGATAATCCCACATTCCTCTTCTCAGTTCCACGTCAACTCCCGCCGTGGGTTCGTCGAGAATAAGAAGCTTAGGCTCGTGTATCAGCGCCCTTGCTATCATCAACCTCCGCTTCATTCCTCCTGAAAGCTCCATTCCTTTTCTATCCATCTTGTCGGCAATGCCGAGGTCTTCAAAAATTTTCTTGGCGCGCGGAATAGCCACGGAACGCGGGATGCCGTAATAGCCCGCTTGATTAACCACTATGTCGATGCATTTTTCGAACGGGTTGAAATTTATCTCTTGCTGCACTACGCCGATCTGCATTTTTGCTTTTTCCGGATCTTTGTCCATGTCGTAGCCGAAAACATTAACCGAACCGGCCGTTTTATTCACGAGTCCGGTTGCTATCCCGATTATCGTTGTCTTGCCCGCGCCGTTAGGGCCGAGAAGCGCGAAAAAATCGCCTTTCTCTATTTCAAGAGAAACGCCTTTAAGCGCCTCGGTGCCGCCCGCGTATGTTTTTCGCAAGCCGGTTATTGAAAGGGCTTTATCCATAATTTATGAAATGTCTTTTAGCGGAAGGCCGTTGATAAAATCCGCTTTCCCGAGCGGAACTCCGTTCTTGCGCAATATCGCGTATGCCGTGATCACGTGGAATAGAAAATTGGGCACTGCGTACTCGCACGCGTAATCCTGCCCGGTCATGTATTTCCCGGGGAAATATGGAAGCGTTACTTTGGCATCGGCCGCGTTCTTGAATGATTCTTCGGAAAAAGTTTTCAAAAATTCCATGGTTTTATCTATCCGCGCCCTAAGCTCGGCGAATGTTTTTTCATTGTCCTCGTATTTCGGTATCTCGACTTCGGCCAGCCTTGCCGCCGCGCCTTTGGCATTGTCGCAAACAACCTGAATTTGTTTCACGAGCGGGAACATATCCGGAGCGAGCCGTTCGTCCAGCCAGGCATTCGGGTCTATGTTTTTTTCCTTTGCGTATTCCTCGCTTTTTTCGAGAATGTGCTTAAGTGCGTTGAGATTTTTTATGAAAAGAGAAATTGTGAATGAATGGATGTAGTTCATATTTTATGATGATTGCTGAAGGCATTACATTATAACATGCAAATTTAGTTATGGAATAGCTCTCGCTTGGAAATCAAAAACGCCTGGTTTGATGGCGTTTTTGGAAGGAACTTCTTACCTTTTAATACCGGCTGTGCGATGCCCCGTGTGCCAGGTTCCAGACCCAGGCGAAAACATATCCTACTATGTAGCCTATTATCGCGGTGACAACGACAAGCATAAGCGCATTGCCGAAAGAAAAAGCATTTATGCCGTACTGGAAATTAAGGAAGTGGAGGCCGAATATCCAGTCCATAAAAGGTTTTGCCATTCCCGCGTATACCATCAGCGCCCAAACCGTGTGCGCAATGGCAAAAAATCCGCCGAATGCCAATCCTGTTTTGTGCCCGTTAAGTTTGTTCATTTTGTAAGAGAAATAAGCTTTAATATCCGACCTTTAAGGTATTAAGAAATTATTGGTTTGCCGAGGCTTATCTTTCCTAAATTATACCATACGCAATAAGCTTGGATTTATTAGCAAAACTTAAAAAAATCTGTAATATTTATAGCAATATGACGACCCAGGCGCTCAAAGAAAAATTGAAAAACGGCGAAGATATCCTGCTTATCGATGTCCGCGAAGAAAACGAATTCAAAAACGGAGCCAAAATTCCCGGTTCGGAAAATATTCCGATGGAAATAACCGCTTCAGAAATTTCGGAAAGAAATATCGCTAAAGACAGAAAAATAATCCTTATCTGCAGAACCGGCAACCGAAGCGGTTTCGTAACGCAGCGGTTGAAAGAACTGGGTTATAACGCCGAGAATCTCGAAGGAGGCGTCATTGCGTGGACGAATTAAAATAAGACAAGAATTGCCGGACTCGCGTTATCCGATAAGCGCCATCTCCACGGCGGCGAGCGCCGCGTCTTTTCCTTTATTGTTGTCGCCAGCAGAACGCGCTTTGGCCTGCGCTAGATTATTCGCGTTAATAACGCCCAGGCTTATCGGCACACCGTAATCCAAAGAAAGTTTCGTTATTCCGGAAAAAATCGCCGAGGCGATGTGGCGGTCATGGTCAGTCTCCCCTTTTATTATGCAGCCAAGCGTAACTATCGCGTCGCATTTTTTCTTTTTGATAAGAACATTGCATCCGAAAGGAATTTCGAAACTGCCGGGTACAGGCACGACGAAAATATTTTTCTTTTTTACTCCGCAAGCTTCGAGTGTCCCGAGCGCTCCGTTAAACATACTGCCGGTTATGTCTTCGTAATATTTAGAAACGACTATACCTATTTTGAGTTTCGAGCCGTCCGGAAATATTATTTTTTCTCCTTTCTTTTTCCTTTGCATGTTTATTTTAAAAGCGTATACAGATATCTCGCCAGAACGTCGACTTCGATATTAACTTTATCTCCTTTTTTGAGTTCTTGTAAATTGGTGTGTTTCAGCGTGTAACTTACGAGTGAAACGGTAAACCAGCCGGCGCCGGTTTCAACGGCCGTCAGGCTTACGCCGTTAACCGCCACAGAGCCTTTTTTCGCTATAAATTTGGCGTATTGTTTCGGGAAGCCTATTTTCAAAATAACCGAATTGCCCGCTTTCTTGATTTCCTTGATATCCCCGGTCGCATCCACGTGCCCTTGCACGAGATGCCCGTCCAGGCTGTCGTTGGCGCGGAGAGATGGCTCAAGATTCACTCTTGCCCCTTTTTTGAAAAGGCTGGCTGTCGTTTTTTTTAGAGTTTCAGGCATATATTCCACTTCGAAAAAACCGCCTTTGATTTTCCGGACTGTCGAACAAATACCGTCAATGCTAACGCTGTCCCCTTCTTTTATTTTCCAGCCCGCCGGTTTTTCTATGTGAACAAAACGGCCTTTACCGCTGGCAGAAACTTCTCCGATTTTTCCGACAGATTTTATTATTCCCGTGAACATAATTTTTCTATCTCTTCTACGTCTTTCGAGATAGCGGCAGTCAGCTCTTTTTCGTCGTCGAAACGGCGGCTGTCTCTTATTTTATGGTACGCGTTAATTACGATAGTTTCTCCATAAAGGTTGCCGGAAAAATCGAGTAGGTGCGCTTCGACGAAATTCTTAGTTTCATCCTTATATATCGCCGCCGGATACGAAACGCCGCCCCAAATC
>DATKTR010000039.1:0-26155 GCA_035531015.1 Minisyncoccota bacterium
TTTCCCTGCAGTGTAGTTGTTCGGGTCTGACGTAGTGTCAATCTTGAAGGTGTGTCCCTCGTTGTCCACAGCACCGCTGGAGACGTACGTGGCGACATCGCCCTTAAGAGTAAGCACTATGGAACCGGACTGCGGCACAACTACCGGGTTCGCGAAGTGGAACGCGTAGTAGTAGTTTTGGTTGGCGGTTGAAGAACCGTTGGCGATAGCCGAGCCGGCGCATCCGAGGTTGGACGGAGTGGCTCCCACCGAAGCCGGTCCCCAGAGACAAAGGTTCTGGAAGCCGGTCGAAGTCGAAGTCGCCGCAACCGAGTCCACTACGTGCAAGTCCGTGACTTTCACGCTGTCGGCATTGGAGGTTTCCGCGAAGAGGAAAGCCGCCAAGTTGTTGCCTGTCGAACCCATAACTATCTGAGTGGCAGGCGGGTTCGAAGAGTCAGCCGATATCTGAAGCGCGGGCTGTCCGGCGATGGTTACGTTCTGCCCAGGAGTCGAGGTGCAGGAGATGGCCGTGTAAGAGGTCAATCCGCTTCCCGAACATCCGGACAAAGTCGTGGCAGTCGTCAAGGTGCCAGTCGCGTTTGAGAGAAGGTCGGCGTAAACGTCAACGTACGTGGTAGCTCCTACAGGAACCGTGAACGCAGTGCCGGAGAACGAGTAGGTGCCGTTGGCGGCCAATGAAGCCTGCGTGGTGCCAAACTGCGTGTTTCCGACCATCACTTTCAGGTTCTGCATAGAGGCGCCGTTGGCGCCAAGCAAAATAGACACGTTCGAAATGGATACTCCTTCAGCCGAAGAAGCAGTCAAGGCGTACGAGCCTACTTTGTGGTTCGTGGAGTTTGCCGCGTAAGTCGGGGCTCCAAGAGCCGTGTTCTTGGCGGTAGTCAGCTGGCTGGTGGCAAGCGTCAAGGCGCTTCCCGTCGCAGCACCGCTGTTGGCGGCCTGGCTCGAGGTCAAGCCCTGAAGGTTGTTGCTAGTAGAAGCCAGTAATGCTCCGGTTACGTTGGTGAAGCTTGCTGTCGACTGGATGTCGCCTTTCAAAGACAAGACTCTGGTCGTGTTGGCCGGAACAGTGTAGTTGATTGGCGATGTCGAGTTGCCGAAACAGTTGCTGTACGTAGATGAACCGTTTATAACTGCTGGGTTCTCACTACTGCAAGTCGCGGCGGTACCAAGCGAGGTAATTGTGGTACCAAGCTGTCCGCCTGCGTCGTCATCCAAGTGAACATTCTTTATGGCATTATCAATTGATCCATTAGTGAATCCTGAGAAAGCCAAGCTGAAGTCCAACCATTTGACTTTAACAGCTTCGCCGGCCGCGTAGAAGCTGAACTTCGCCAAAGTGACGTTGTTCTGGCCCTTTGCTATGTTGCCGGTCGGAGTGTCGGAAGTCGGGCTAACGGTGATGCTGCCCTGGCTGATGCTTACCTGCGTGCCAGTGTTCGAACCAGCCGTTACCGCAGTGTTGTACTGGGAGTCGGTGGCGTAAACATCGTACGCGTTCAAAATCTCAAACTGGAAATTGAACGAAGGCGAGCCCATCACGTCGGCGAACAACTGGACGTTGTTGGAACCGGTGTTGATGGTTGCCGGGGAAGAAGACAAATCAAAGTACGCCGAACCGTCGGTAGCGACCGAAGCGAGCGTCGCGCCCGCCTGCGTGCCGTTAATCATAAGCTTGACGTTCCTGATGTCTCCCTTGTTGGCAGAACCGATAACCGTAAACTTGATGTTCTTCAAGTAAACTTTGCTGTTGGTGCCGGTGAAGCTCCAGGCTCCCACTAAATTGTTCTGGGTGCCTGCGGTTACGTTGGTACCAATAGAAGACGAAGCAACGGACAAGCTCGCGATGGACGGGTTGGATACCGTGGTCATCGTGAACATGCTGCCGTTTATCGGGAAACTGCCTGAATCTGTCACGGCGTTTCCGGTGGCGTCAGTCGACGTTATGTCGCCGCTTGAAGCCAACTGGAACGAAACCGTGTTTCCGGCTGTTACGCTGGAAGATACGTCGACTTGAAGCGTGAGTTCAACTGTCTGTCCGGCGGCTACGTTCAAAGCCAAACCGGAGAAGCTGATGACTCCGTTCGAAAGCGACTGATACTGCGCGATGACTTTGCCGCCTTGGGTAAGGTAAGCTCCGGTTATGTTGTTGTCAGAAATGACTCCAACTTTGTGGAAGTTAATGCCCGAAACGGTAACGCCGCTCGCGGTTCCTGCCGTAAGGTTTACGGACAAGACAGACGCTCTGGCCGAACCACCGATAAGAGAACCTGTGGCCGGGTTGTCAGAAGCGACTGTTACTGCGAGGCCCGAAGCCGGGACGGTAACGACGGTTGTCGTTCCGGTGCCGGTTGTCGTTCCTGTGGTGGTGCCTGTGCTGGTCGTTCCTCCCATCGAAGCAACCTTAGCCCTTGTGATAGGACCGAAGTAGCCCGAAGCGGGGGTAACGCCGTTAGCTGCCTGCCATTTGACGAGAGCCGCTTTGGTCAAAGATCCGAAGTATTCAGTCGTCGCGGAGAGGTTTAAGTCTCCGGCGTTGACCAGCATCTGCTGAAGAGCTTTAACATCCGCGCCAGTCGAGCCCACAGTGAGGTTGCGGGTGAAGCTGTACGAAGTTGTCGAAGTTCCTCCAGCCGAAGAAAGCTGGGACTGAAGCTGTTGGATCTGAGCCATCAAAGCGTTTATCTGCGCCTGTATGGTAGAAGCTGTTTGAGCATTGGCGACCAAGAAAAGCGCGCCCGACATCCACACGCCGGTGGTTATCGTAAGCGCAGCTGCTGCTATTTTTTTGCTTGTGCTCATTTTTATTTGTTATTTTTCGACTTAATTTTTTTCTAGTTTATCGACCTATTTGGCAAACTCTTAACTTATAACTTTTAACTGATGACTTTTTAGGTTATCAGCCATTTGTCATTAGTCATTTGTCCGCCTAAGGACGTCGACCTTTGCTGTTTTGATTTTTCTCTGGAAGCCATAATGCCTTCATTCCGACCATCTTCGTCTTAAGTGAGGATTGACGGCAGATGATTTGAAAACAAAATGGTTTGGTATCTAAAAAAATAAAAAACTCGCTTTTTGAGCGAGGCCATAAAACAGCAAATAGCGAATCGCTTATAGCAAATGGCTTATAAAACCTGGCCATTAGCTATTGGCAATTTGCCACTAGCAGCTTTTGATTCAGCCTCACTCTGAACCTCCGGTTCTACCCGGAAACTTAATTTTTAACTCTCTCTATACTATACTAACGAGCCAAAAAAACAAGTTGTTAATAACATTAACTTTCTTGCCTTCTGACATATATTACAACGCAACCGGGCGAAAATTAGTTACTAAAATCCCTGGCTGTTCGCCGAGTGGCTGGGAAGTTCTATAACCGCGGAATTGCGGTTTTCCTGCCCGCGCGCCATGACTTCGTCAGGCGAAGTCGGGCGTGGCGCGCCAGCAGTTTGAGCCGCACCCGCCCGCTTCAAGTCGCGAAGCGAGTCGGACGGGGACGATGACGGACGAACGAGCTGATAAACACTGTTCCTACGGCTACCAATTCTTTCAATGAATCCATCAGAAATAAGGGATTCCAAATCATAGCGTAAAGTTCTTTCGCTTATATTCGGAAAAAGTTCCTGCAATTCATTTAATCGGCAACCTGCCTGCCGGCCAGGCAGATTTTCTCCCTGCTGCAATTTGGCGATGATTGCCGATTGCCTAACTTCCGATTTGAAAGGACTCACCTCTTCAATGGTTTTATCGGCAATTTCACTTGTGGTGAGCTTTGTCGAATTATCGGCAATATTACTTGTGGCGACAGACGCAAAACTATTATCGGCAACCTGTTCATCGGCAAGATGGGTTGCCGATTGATTTTGAACCATTTCCGATTGGACGACGGGTTTTGTCTGTTTATCGGCAATCTGCCTTTTAACCCCATTAGAACTTGCGCCCGCGTACAGGTGTGCCCCATAGGAGCCAAGAGACGGGCTACTTCTAACGGGGCGAGTCGGCAAAGTTGATTTTGAAAATATCTTGTTGAGGTTGAGATCTGGAAGAATTTCTTTAGCTTTCTGTTCTTTAGGCAGGGCTTGGATTGCCAAATTGACGCTTTCCGATTCCCTTATAAGAACCTCCCTGTTGATGGAGTTCAAAAGCCCGCTATCAACCATAAGGCTGGCCAAACTGATAATCGAATTTATTAGATCTCTCGTTTTGGCATAATCGGCAACCAAAACCGAATCCAGCAAGTGGACGGCCTTGCCTTCCAATAATTCGGCAATTTCTCTGTTGCCAGATGCCAAAGCTATCCGAGAAGTGGCATAGCTGAACTCATATACCTTTTTGTAGAGGAATTCATCCTGAATTGTTTTTGCCATTATCCGAATTCTAACGGCAAACGGGTTGATGTCAACCCCACACATAACTAGTTATGTGTGGGGTCAATATTCCGCCAAAATTGCCGATTAACCCCTTACACCAAACGGCAAATTAGATATTGATGAGCTGATGAAATGCAAAAAATATTTTGCCGTTATGGTGTAGGGGTAAAAATAAAAACCGCCCTTCCGGACGATTTCATTTTCAAATTTTAACGGCAAATTTTTAATTCCTTTCCGTTCCGCTCGGTTTGCCGTTAAGCGAATAATTCAATCGGCAATTTTTGGAATATTTATTGGCAAAAAATAAAATGATACAAACCCCATTAGAAGTCGCGCCCGCGCGCAAGCGCGCCCCGCAGGGGCCTAAGGGCGGGCTACTTCTAACGGGGTAAATAGTATTTGGTATATTTTTTTATCGCATCTTGCGCCTTCTCGAATTTTTCGAGAGTTCCGCAGTCAATCCTCTTGCCTGAAAATTCCCATCCATATAATTTTCTGCCGGTAATGAGCTCTATCTGGAGACCTACGTTTATCGGTATGGAATCCGCAGCAGCATTCGGCAGAGATTCGGCTATCTTGATTAAATTGCGGAGAACGGTCGGTGTGAGCACATATCCGCCGACAACTATGAGATTTGACGGAGCTAGTCTTACGGGCGGCTTCTCTATGACTCCGGTTATCTGATATATTTTTCCTTTTATGCCTTTCATTGTCTCCGGACTTTTTATTCCGACAACTCCGAAGCGGTGAACCTGGCTTTTAGGAATACGCTCAAGCAGCATTGATGCTGCGTTGTGTTTTTCGAATATCTTAAGAAGCGAACCGAGTATCGGCGAATCGGAAATAAGCACGTCGTCGCAGAAGCGTACGGCGAACGGCTCGTTCTTCAATAAGTCGGCCGCCGAAATGAGCGCGTGCCCGTTTCCCGCCGGTGTTTCCTGTATGCGCACGTGGAACCTGAGAGACGGGAATTTTTTGGCCGTTTTTCTGAGATATTCGGAGAATTGAGGCTTATGCACGGGTCCGGTTATCAAAATAACATCCTTCATTCCGGACTGGACGGCTTCCTCGAACGCATATTCCACTAATGGCTTCCCGTTGACCTCAAGCAGGTTTTTAGGAGTCTTTTTGGTCAAGGGCATAAGCCGTTTGCCGAGACCGGCAACCGGCAATACCAGTTTGGTTACTTTTTGCATAAGTAAGATGGAAGTCTATTTATCTAAAGAGGCGTCGATTTCAGAAAATTATAACTCTGTCGGCAAAATTTCGCCAATCATCTGTCATTTTGAGCATATCGCTTTATTCGGCATAAACTTTATGAAAGATATTAAAAGATTCTTCGCTAACGATCGGAGTGACGAATGGGAGCGTTACCCTGAATATTATTATAACGTCATCCCTTCTCTTACGCTCAGGGCAGGCTCTGGGTGAAACGAAGGATCTTAGAGATTCCTCCGTCCGCCGGCTGGCGGGCTCGGAATGACGATACAGGAGTTATAGCCCCCAATTGGCGGAAGCCAGCATAATGACGGCGATAACGAAAAAAATGGAGAAGTCAGTCAGTATTTTCTTCCTGCTTATGCCGCCGCCCAGATATTCAAGAAGAAAATCGGTCAGTATCACCGAAAAAAGGAATAGGAGCGCCGTTTGATAGAAATAATTCAAAGGCAGGAACAAAACCGCCATGACAACCTGCCATAAAAAGAAAGCGCCGAGCCCGGAAATAAATCCCGTCAGAGACCGCCCTCGCCAGTAGGCGAGCGCTACGAGCGCCTTGGGGCGCTCTGCCTCTAACGGGATGAAAATTTTCTTTGGTTCGTCGTTCCTCTTTATCTTTATATAGTCGGCCAATTCGTCGAATAAAAAGAAGTAGGAAAGCCCGACGCCGAGTGAAATGAGCGAGACTATCCATCTTTGCCAGTTCTGGAAATGGAAGAAAAAACTGAAGAAAAGAAGAAATAATATTAGAAAAACCATCATTTGATGGTTATCAAATCGATGTATAAGGATGAGATTCTTTATGCCTAAAAGCAAAAAGAAAAGCATGCCGATTAAAATCGCGAACCAGAAACCGTGTGGAGCTGCAAATGCCACCGCCAAAGCCAACATAAAAGGAATAATAAGCTTGAACGGCTGGAAAAACGGCACAAGATAGAAATAAACAGACAGCGCCAAAAACGCCCAGAAAGGCAGAATTAGCCAGCTTAATCCCAGAATAAACGACTTAAACAGCAAAACCCGCACTGAAAACGCGGTTTTTGTTGCTCGGCGGATTATTTCGAGTGGCATTCGGTTATTGATATTGTATGCGGCAGCCTTGTTTCTCTTGGATTTTTTCCGTTAAGCCTTTTGGCTACGGAAAAAATCCAAGAGAAACAGGTATGGTTACAGGCTGAAAACAAGCGAATCCGATTTGAAATTCACCTTAACTTTGCCTCCGTTCTTAAGTTCGCCGCGGATTATCTTATCGGCCAAGGTGTCGAGAATCATTTTTTGTATCAGCCTCCTTAATGGGCGGGCGCCGAATTCCGGGTCGAAACCTTCCTTTGAAAGATATTTTTTGGCTGCCGGCTCTATGGTTATCTTTATTTTCTTTTCTTTGAGGCGCTCTTCTATCTGGGCTATCTGCAAATCAACGATCTTTTCGATATCGGCGGGGCGGAGCGGGTTGAATACGATAATTTCGTCTATGCGGTTCAAAAATTCCGGCCTGAAGCTGTCGCGGAGCGCGTTCTTTATCTTCCCGCGGTAGCTTTCCTCTTCTTCTTCTTTTTTATCCTCGGCAGAAGCGCTGAAACCTATTCCCGACATGGCGCGGAGGTACTGGCTGCCTACATTCGAGGTCATTATTATTATGGAATTTTTGAAGTTAACGAATTTGCCTTTGCTGTCGGTAAGGCGTCCGTTGTCGAGTATTTGAAGCAGAAGATTGAAAACTTCCGGGTGAGCTTTTTCGATTTCGTCGAAAAGTATCAGGCTGTACGGCCTGTGGCGAACGATTTCCGTGAGCTGGCCCCCTTCTTCGTGCCCGACGTATCCCGGGGGCGAACCGATGAGGCGGCTGATGGAATGCCTTTCCATATATTCGGACATATCTATTCTTATGAGCGATTTTTCGTCGTTGAACATGAATTCCGCCAAAGCGCGGGCAAGTTCGGTTTTTCCGACTCCGGTCGGCCCGAGGAACATAAATGAGCCGAGCGGCCTGTTTTCATCGGAGAGTCCGGCGCGCGCGCGCCTCAAAGCGTTCGAAACTCCGTGAATCGCCTCGTTCTGCCCGATAACGCGCTTGTGAAGTTCTTCCTCTATCTTCACGAGCTTTTCGCTTTCTGTTTCAAGCATCCTATAAAGAGGTATGCCGGTCCAGGAAGAAACGACTGCGGCAACGTCTTCCTTGTCGACGGCTTCCTTGAGAAATTGCCTGTCGTCGGAAGCTTTCTTGGAATTTTTTTTCGTTCCTACGAAATTTTTCTTTTCAAAAGCATCGAAATCTTTTTGCGCCTGCGGCAATTCGCCGTAGGTTATTTGGGCCAAGCGTTCCAGGTTTCCCTCCCTTTCGGCGACTTCGGCTTCGCGCTTTAGATTTTCAACTTTCTGGCGGAGCTGATGAAGCGTTTCGAATTTTATTTTTTCAGCGTGCCACTTCGAGGAAAGCTCGTCGTTCTCCTCTTTATATTTCTTGAGCTGCGCGTCTATTTCCTTGAGCCTGTCCGAACTCTTGCTGTGGTTTTCCTTGGAAAGCGCCTGTTTCTCCACTTCGAGCCTGGTTATCTCCCTGCGGACGCGGTCTATTTCGGTCGGCAGGCTTTCGCTTTCAAGCCTTCTGGCTGACGCGGCTTCATCAATAAGGTCTATGGCCTTGTCCGGCAAAAAACGGTCGGTAATATAGCGCGCCGAAAGCTGGACGGCCTCGGTTATGGCTTCGTCGCTTATGCGGAGTCCGTGGTGTATTTCGTATTTTTCCTTGAGCCCGCGGAGTATGGATATGCTGTCCTCGATGCCCGGTTCCTCAACCATTATAGGCTGGAACCTTCTTTCGAGCGCCGGGTCTTTTTCTATATAACGCTGGTATTCGCGTATAGTCGTGGCTCCGATGCAGTGAAGCTCGCCTCTTGCGAGCGCCGGCTTCAAAAGATTGGATGCGTCAACAGCGCCCTCGGCGGCTCCGGCTCCGACAATGGTATGTATCTCGTCTATAAACAGTATGAGCTGGCCGGCGGAGTTCTTTATTTCCTTAACGAAAGCCTTGAGGCGGTCTTCGAATTCGCCGCGGAATTTGGTTCCTGCGATTAGCGCGCCCAAGTCGAGCATTATTATCTGCTTGCCTTTAAGCGGTTCGGGAATTTCTCCGGCAACGATTTTCTGCGCCAACCCTTCGGCGATGGCTGTCTTCCCAACGCCCGGCTCGCCTATCAAAACCGGATTATTCTTCGTGCGGCGGCTCAAAACCTGGATAACGCGCCTAAGCTCGCCTTCGCGTCCGATAACCGGGTCGAGCTGGCCCGATTTGGCTTTTTCATTAAGGTTTATGGCGTATTTTTCGAGAACCTGGAATTTGCTTTCGGGAGTCTCGTCGGTAACATGAACGGAACCGCGCAATTGCGAAAGAATTCGTATCATGGCTTCGCGCTTAACTCCGAAGTTAACCAGAATTTCCTTGGCGAGAGAATCGACGTCCAAAATAGCCAGCAAAAGATGTTCACATGAAACGAATTCGTCTTTTTGCTGCGAAGCTATTTTGGCCGCCTGGTCGAGCAGGCGCATCAGTTCCTGGGAAAGATAAAGTTGTCCGACGTTAGAACCGCTGACCATTTTCGGCAAGCGGTTTATTTCGGCTTCGAGCTCGCGATGCAGCTTTTCGAGGTTCACTCCGGAACGCAAAAGCATCGGCTGAACCAATGACTGCTGGTCGCCGATAAGACTGGATAAAAGATGGATTGCTTTAAGCTCGCCGTGATTTTTCTGAGCGGCGAGTTCCTGCGCGTTTTGGAGGGCTTCCTGTGCTTTGATTGTAAAACGGTGAAAATTTGGCATGCGATTAAGCTAATGGCTTATCGCTTATAGCAAATGGCTTTATTACAAAAAACTTTGCTACGTGCTATCAGCTATTTGCCATTAGCGGCTAGTATATCACGAATTAGGCCTTTTTTCAAGAACCGCGTTAACAGTCATTTCATTGCCGCCGCGGTTTATTTTTATGCTTACGGATTGCCCCACGTTCTTTTGCGAGATGACGTCGCCAAGAAGATGGTCGCTGTCTATTTTTTGGCCGTCTACTTCTATAATTATGTCTTCCGCCTTGATTCCCGCTTTGTCTGCCGGAGAATTCGGCTGAACTGCCGGCCCGTCGGAACTGCCGCGAACTAACGCTCCGTAATCTACCGGAAGTTTTTCTTTTTTGGCTATGTCGGGCGTAATCATCATATAGCGGACTCCAAGGAACGGAACCTGTATTTCTCCGCTGGTTTTAACGGATTCTATATCCCGTTTGGCGCTGTTTATAGGCATCGCAAAACCGATGCTCTGCGCTCCGGAGGCCATTGCCGTGTTTATTCCTATAACTTGGCCCCGTAAATTCAAAAGCGGACCTCCGGAATTGCCCGGATTTATAGCAGCATCCGTTTGAATGACGCCCTGTATTGTTTCCTGGCCAAAATCGGCTCCTCCGGCGGTCACAGTCCTTGAAAGTCCCGATACGACGCCTACGGAAACAGTGTTCCTGAATTCGCCCAGCGCGTTTCCTATGGCTATAGCCGTCTGTCCAAGTTCAAGCTGGTCAGAATCGCCGAGTTCAACGACCGGCAGATTTTCCGCGTCTATTTTGACCACGGCAAGGTCCTGGCTCGGGTCTCGCGCCAGCACTTTGGCCGAATATTTCTTTCCGTCATTGGTTAAAACCGTGTAAGAGGCGGTTGTGTCGGAAACCACGTGTTTATTGGTCAAAATGAGCCCGTTTGAAGAAATTATGAATCCGCTGCCGCCTCCGACATCTTGAAGCTGCTTTTTACCCGTGTCGCAGGTCGTCGAAAAACTGCCCGTATTCCCCCCGAAAAATTGCTGAAATTCCGGCGGAAGGTCGCTGAAAGGATTAGATGGACATTGTTCCAATATCGGAACATATTTGGAAACGGTTATGGAAACGACCGCGGGAGAAGCTTTTTTGACGGCATCAATGACCGCGCCTTCGTAATCTATCGGCGGTTGATACATCTGCGTTGTGCTCGAAGTATTCGTTCCATTGCCTGGAACAAAGGGCGCGCTGAAAGCGTTCCAAATATCGTTGAAAAAGTTGGCCTTGGCGACCGGTATTTTAAGGGTTGGCGCCACTATTACACCGATGACTATTCCGGCCACCAGCACTGCGAGCACTTTTTTGTCTATTTTGTTCATAGGTTCGTTCGTATAAATAAATTTATTTTATCGACGTTTATCCGCGACAATCGGCACTCGCCTGCCAAAGCCTGCAGTGAAATCAGTAATAATTTTAAACAATCGCTTCATTATCGCCGCTTTTGCTTAAATTTCAAAAAGGCCATTGCGGGCAGGTAAATCAGCGGGGAAAATTGCTGTAAAAACGTTAAACACTGATAAATGCCGATTTAGGCTGGCTTATGCCGATATTTTGCGACCTTGATGTAATTTTTTATAATTTTTAAAGCCGTGTCAATATCCTTTTTCGACGTCGGCCTTCCTAATGTTATACGAATGCTGCGGCTGGATTGTTTCGCCCCTGCTCTGAGAGCCTCTATTATATATGAGGGCTCCGACGAACGGGCGGAACAGGCCGAACCGGCCGAAACACCCAGCCCAGCCAGATCAAAACCGGTTAAAAGGTCAGCAGCTTCAAAATCAGGGAAATAAACATTGAGGAAATTCGGCAGAACTTTTTTCTGGTCGCCGTTCCGTTTCGCGGCTGGATATATTTTTTTGAGCTCCTTCCAAAAATAATCCCTAAGCGAAGAAATTCTTTTTGCTTCGGCGCCGCGCATTTTTACCGCAAGCGAAACCGCTTTCGCGAATCCGACAGCCAAAGGAACATTTTCCGTTCCCGAACGCATGCCGAATTCCTGCCCCCCTCCTGTTATGATTGGATTTAAGATGTAAGATTTATGATTTATGAATTTACCGTTTTCGTTTCTTAAATCTTTATTCCTAAATCCTAAATCACGCATGTACAATATTCCTATCCCTTTCGGTCCGTAAATTTTGTGCGAGGAAAGAGTCATCAAATCAACGCCGAGATTTTTCACGTTGCAATCCAAGAACTGAAACGCCTGAACGGCATCGGTATGCACCAGCGGATACTCCGCTGGTAAATTCCAAATACCAGTTCCCAAATTCCAAACTTTGGAATTTTTGTTATTTGGATTTTGTTTGGTATTTGTTTTTTGTAATTTGGAGTTTCTGAAATCCCGGACAATTTCCGCAATTTCCGCAATAGGCTGTATAGTCCCAATCTCGTTATTGGCATACATCACGGAAACCAAAATCGTCCGTTCGTTGAGTGATTCCTTTAATTTTTTCAAATCGACGATTCCGTTTTTTGAAACAGGAATGTAAACAACTTCAATCCCTTCTTTTTCCAAATCTCTGGCGGTTTCAAGAATAGATTCGTGTTCAATCGCGGATACGATGATTCTCGGCCTCTTGATACTTGATACTTGATACTTGATACGTTTGGCAATCCCGCGAATTGCCAAATTATTGGCTTCAGTCGCCGAACCGGTGAAAATTATTTCGCGGAATCCCGCGCCTATTGCGTTCGCGATTGTTTCGCGCGATTCATCGAGCGCAGCGATGGCTTCCTGCCCGAAAGAATGAAGTGAACCGGCATTGCCCCAGCCCGCAACGCCAGCACGCCGGCGTGCGTGGCGGGCGGGCGAATTTTCGAAATAAGAACTTCCAAAATAAGGCCGCATGGCCGCTTCCACTTCCGGCGCAACCGGAGTAGAAGCCGCGTAATCAAAATAAAGCCGCTGTTTTTGCATTGGTGAAATCAACATTAACTGTCTCTCCTGTTTTAACATTGGGAACCATCAACTTCCCCTTGTCGCGATAGATGTCATAAAGGTCTTTTGTCAGTTTAACGTCCTGCAGGCAATATTTTCTGAGCTCTTCGATTTCGCCGTTCTTATATAATGTGATGGCTTCGTATCCTTTCCTCTCTTTGCCTACGCCGAGATTTGCGCGCGACAGCTTGTCCAGGCTTATCCTCTGCCCGAACGCCATTTCTATTTCTTCGAGTATGTCCAGACTGTTCTTATTACGAAGATTCACTTTTTCTCCGGGCAATTTTCCGAAATGAACATCAAGAACGGGAATATCGTAGCGGTTGCTGCTGAACCCGACTAGAAGAGAACCGGAATCAAAAAGTTTCGCGGCTTCGTCCAATTGGTATTCATCAAAAGAAAAATATTTGTTTTTCGCGTAAGAATAAACGCAGACCATTGATATCTGGAGCGCGTCAAAATTGTTCCAGCCCACGCCCGGGTCGGTAAAAAAGTTTTTTGTTTCTATGTCGAATACCAAAGTGTCCATGCCAATTTTGCCCGTGAGGGCAAGGTATTTATACCGCAGACCGAGTGGAATTCAAAATTGAGCACCCCGCCGACGGCGGGGTTAAGATTCGCTAAAAAATTTCTTATGCCTACGGCTTGGAAATTTTAAGCGACTCTAAACGTGCCGGTCGGCGACATTGGTCGCGGCATAGCTCGTCGGCTTGGTAACCGCCTCGAAATCGTGAGCGCGTATCATGCCGACAACTTCCTGAATCATTGCTTTGGTCGGGCCGTTCTCGCCGACATCGGCGTGAATTTCAAAATCCCATTCCGGCATATTTTCCCCGGCAGCCGCCGAAAGTTCTTTAAGCTCGACAAGTATTTCCTTGCCGAGGTCTATTGATATCAAAACCTCGCGGATTATCCTGTCGCGCAGATTATGGAATTTGCCGAGTTGGGCGCGCCGCCAGAAATAGCGGCCTCCGTTACCCACGCGGTGGACGACCGCCGCAGTCACGAAATCGGCGTTGCCATTAGCCAGCCTTTGAGAGTCGGTCCCTATCATTATCTTGTATTTCCACTTCGGCTCGGACTTCATAAAATTTATGATTTCCTCGGCGACCTGGCGGACCGAAAGCTTTAAACCTAGAGAATTGTTGAAAAATTCAGGCATCGTTTTTTTACTCTACGCCTGACAAAGCTATGGTGTCAAATAAATTTCTTCTGTTATTTCCGGGATGATTCATTTCCGGTTTTTAACAGATTCAGATAATTCCCCGCGTAAACTTTGTTTGCCTGCCGATAAGAAGGATTTTCATTAAAAAAAGCTCCCAGATAACCGCTGGCTAGAATCAAATACTCCGGTTTATCCGGCGCAGGTGGCGAATTAACGATTTTTATTATTCTGCCGCTATAGAATTCCATGCTCTCATTAGGCTGCCATTTATAAAGGAAAACTGGGTCGGAATCCGCCTGATTTTTCAGATAATTACCGATTGCTTTTTGGTCATAGACGTAAGGAAAATAATACCGGGGCAAATTCACGAATTCATATCTTGACGTATACATAAACGACAAAAGTACGATTGCCGTTATAAAAAATGAAAGCAGGCCGCGAATTCTATGATGGGAAAAAATTGCGCTCTCAAACAAATAATATAGGCCGGCGGAAATGAAAATTGCCGCGAATGGATAAACCGGAACAAGATAAGCCCACATTTTTGTGCAGGCAATTGCGAAGAAGGCAAAGATGAATGCCGTGCTTAAAAGCCCGAAAAGCATTTCTTTCCGGTATTTTTCTATTAAAGGCAGTATTTTGTGGCTAAAAATCGCGAATGGAATAAGGACGGCTACGGCGAATGCCCACGGCTGATAAAAATTCCATAGGCTGCTGAGATAATCCACAGTTGTCATTCCCTGCATATCGGTGATTCCCCTGTTAAAAACCTGTGTTATAAAATACTGGTTCCAGAATTGCCTGCCGAAGACCGCTGTTTCATAAATATGCCACGGAGCAATAATCAAGGCGGCAATTCCGAATCCGATCCATGTATATTTCTTTTTGAGCCAGCGCCAATCATGATAAACAAAACTGTAGGCAAATGCCGGAAGAAACGCGAGAAAACCGATTATGCTTTTAAAAAGAATTCCGATACCTACTCCTGCTCCAAAACCCATAAGCCATTTTTCATTTTTTCTGGTCTTTACAATGCATAACAAAGAAAAAAGGATTGCGGCCGTGACCGGAATATCCATTCGAGATTGCCTGCCAAAAAGATAAAAAGGTGACGAAAAAAGAAGTATCAGGGCGGTCAAAAATGACAATGTTTCATTTCCGCTCAATTCAAACGCCAAAAGATAAAGTATGACAACGGCGGCAATGCCAAGCAATGCCGACGGGAGACGCAGCGAGAACTCGGAAACTCCGAATAATTTTATGCTTCCCATAACCAGCCAGATGTAAAGAGGCGGTTTTTCAAACCATGGCTCACCGAATCTGGTCAGCGTGAAAAAATGTCCGGTGGTTAAAGTGTCACTCGCCACGTCGGCATAAATGGCTTCGTCCCAGTCTATTAGCGGCAGTTTTCCTAGGTCAAACAAAAAATAAAATGAGGATAATAAAAGAATGATTAAGAGAAGAATTGTTTTCTTTTTGGGCGGCAAAGAAAAAGAAAGAGGGTTTGAAAACATATTTTTATTTTAGCCCAATCACTGGAGTTTGGAACTCAACTAAAATATTTGATAACGGCATATAACTTACTAGCGCCCGTCGGTTTACCCGAGGGCGCTTTTATATTTATCTTTCGCATCGCTTCAACTCCTTTCTGGCCTCTTTGATAGATTCTTGGAGGCTTTCGATTAATAGAAACAAACTTTGGTTGTGCCGACATGACGCCATCTGTTTGAGTTCACGGAGAATTGATATCCCTTCGCGAATCACCTCTCTGGCTCCGTCGCCGGACAGCGTCCCCAAAAAAATCGAATCGATTCTGGGAAGTAGCTCTTCACCTGTTTGAACCAGTGTCTTGTCCACTGGCATAAGCATGTTATCACCTCCTTCCAGATTAAATTGGCAAAATTGCCACTTACATCGTAAGCGGGAAATGATTCCGGGTCAATTTTTCACCTATCCGCTATCGCGCGCCGAACAATGATAAAATTTCTTTAGTTTTTTCATCCACAATTCCCTGGCTTTTCCCTTCGACATTCAACCGCAGTAGCGGTTCCGTGTTTGATGCCCTGATATTGGCGCGCCAGTCCGCGTATTCCACGGAAAGTCCGTCAATGTGCTCAATTTTCGCGTCGCCATACTTTTTTTCCAAATCCGTGAAGATATCTGCCGGATTCCTGTCGGCGTCCAGCCTCGTGTTTATTTCTCCCGAAATGAAGTATTTGGAAAAATACGGCTCGAATATTTCCGAAACTTTTTTCCCTGATTTTGAAACAATTTCAAGAACCAGCAAAAACGGAATCAGGCCGTTGTCGGCGTAATAAAAATTTTTGAAATAATAGTGGCCGCTCATTTCTCCGGCAAATACGGCGTCTTCTTTGCGCATGCGTTCCTTTATAAATGAGTGCCCAACTTTATTCTCAAGCGGAATTCCGCCGGCAGCTTTTACCATTTCCTCCGTCGCCCAGGTCAGGCGCGGGTCATGAATTATTTTCGCTCCGGGAATTTTACGCGCGAAATCCGCGCCGAGAAAAGCAGTGAGATAGTATCCGGATATCCAGCGTCCGTTCTCGTCGAAAAGAAAAAATCTGTCGGCATCGCCGTCCCAAGCCACTCCTAAATCGGCTTTGGACGTCCTGACAAGTTCCAAAGTCTCCGTTTGGTTTTCCTTTAGTAGCGGGTCTGGCGCCCCTTTGGGAAAATTACCATCGGGCTCTTCGTTTAAAGTCACTAATGTTATCGGGAGAGAAAGTTCACGAACTATTTTTATGATAGGGCCGAACATGCCGTTGGCAACAACTTTAAGCGGCTTTATCGCGGAAATATCCGATACCGAAGCGCATTTTTTAAGATAATCATCGACAATTTCGCGCTGCTCGATATTCCCCGGCTTTTCTGCTTTATAGGAATACCCTTCAATGACGGAATTTTTTATATCTTTTATGCCAGTATCTCCGGATATTGAAACCGCTCCTTTCCGCATAAGCTTCAAACCATTGTATTCCCGCGGGTTGTGCGATGCCGAAATAGTAATGCCTCCGTCCACGTCCGGATATTCGGCAGTGGCAAAATACATCATATCAGTGGTTATGACGCCGATATCTATCACGTCGACGCCGTGGTCCGTCAGCCCTTGCGCGGCCGCTTTCCAAAGCGACGGCCCCGAAATTCGGACGTCTCTACCCAAAACCACGCGTTTCGGCCTGACCAGCCTGGCGTAAGCCTGCGCTATTTTATATATGACATCATCGTTCAATTCATCGGGATAAATTCCCCGAATGTCGTATGCCTTGAAGATAGCTTCATTCACCATGAAAATAGTATACTTACTAAGGCTCGCGGGAGCAATTTTGTTTTTTAGCCGCGGCGATTAGTTTGAATTTTTGCGCTTCTTAGACGAGAATAGAAAGTAATTCGTTCCACGACATATGGCAAAAAACAATTCCAAAAACGGACGCAACGCTAACAATAAAGAGCATAGGCTTCATCCAGAAACAAAGAACAGCATCTGGGGAATGGTTATCGCGGGATTGTCGATAATTTTTTTCCTGGCGGGATTCCATAAAGCCGGACCCGGAGGAGAATTTCTTTACGGCATATTTAAAACTCTCCTCGGCCTCGGTTACCTTGCTTTTCCGGCGATATTGATGGTAGTCGCGGGAGTTTTTCTTGTTTCTCAGCAAAAGCGCTTTATGAGCATAACGCTTCTCGGAGCTCTTCTGTTTATTTTATCCGTTCTTGGCCTGATAGATATTGCCGAAGCGGGCGGCGGAGGCTGGCTCGGATTGATACTCGGCTCGCTCAAGATTCCGTTCGGAAGTCTGGCTGCCTCGGTAATTGATTCAATCGCGATGGCCGCCGCGATATTGGTAACGCTCAACGTACCGCTGAAGATAAAATTCCCGGAGAAAAAAGAAAGGGAGGTTCCGCTTAACGAAGAAGAAGAAAATAAAATAGCTGCGGTAGAAAAAGAGCAGAAAGAAATTTCCAAATCGCCGGAACCCGAAGAAGTTAAAGTTGCCGAGCACAAAACTCCGATTTTTGCCAAAATAAAAAAATCTTCGATAGGAAGTTTCCCAGCCCAAGGCTGGTCCGCCTTTGGCGGAAAAAATTACGTTCCTCCTACGCTCGACCTTTTGAAATCATCCGTCGAAAAACCGACGACTGGCGACCTGCGCGCTAATGCGAATGTCATCAAGCGAACACTGGACAGCTTCGGCATTCCCGTCGAAATGGGAGAAATAAACATCGGACCCAAAGTCACGCGCTACACGCTGAAACCGGCGGAAGGGGTAAAGCTCGCGCGCATCACCGCGCTTGGGCAGGACTTGGCGATGGCTTTGGCCGCGCACCCCATCAGAATAGAAGCGCCGATTCCCGGAAAATCCCTGGTAGGAATCGAAGTGCCCAATAAAGCCGCCGCGCTTGTCCGTCTCGGCAGCCTAATGGCTTATTCCGAATTCAATGCTTCCGGCCTTCTCGGATTCACTCTTGGACGCGATGTGACCGGAGAACCGATATTCGCCAATCTTGAAAAAATGCCACACCTTCTCATCGCGGGTTCCACGGGCAGCGGAAAATCCATAATGATACAATCGCTCATAATTTCGCTGCTTTATAAAAATTCTCCGGCAACAATGAAGATGATAATGATAGACCCGAAACGCGTGGAACTTTCCGGGTATGAAGGCATCCCGCATCTCGTCAGCCCGGTAATCGTTGAAAATAAAAAAGCTTTGAATGTTTTCCGCTGGGCGGTAAAAGAAATGGAACAACGATATGAGCTTCTCCAAAAATCCGGGAATCGCGACATCAAAAGCTACAATGAAAAAATAAAAGGGGCTCCATCCGACAAAGAAGACGCTCCTCAGCCATTACCTTATATAGTGATAATCGTCGACGAACTGGCTGACCTGATGTCGTCGTACGGACGCGAAGTGGAAGGATATGTCGTTAGGCTCGCGCAAATGGCAAGAGCCACCGGCATACACCTCGTGCTTTCAACGCAGCGTCCATCCGTTGAAATAATTACCGGACTCATCAAGGCGAACATCACCAGCCGCATCGCTCTGCAGGTCGCCAGCCAGATAGACTCGCGCACAATAATAGACGCGTCGGGAGCTGAAAAACTCCTCGGAGCCGGAGATCTTCTTTTCATATCGTCGGACCTTTCCAAACCGAAACGCATACAAGGCGCATACATTTCCGAAGACGAGATAAAGAAAGTTGCCGACTTCATAAGGGATAATAATGAGATGTCCGGCGATGAGATACAGTTCTCTGCCGACAACGCCAGTGGCAACGGGAACGGGAATGAAAATATGTTCCACTTGTTCGATGACTCGCTTGAAGAAAACGGTGATGAAATGTACGATGAAGCCGTAGAGGTCGTCCGGCAGGCTCAAAAGGCCTCGGCTTCTCTTCTCCAGCGCCGGCTAAAAGTCGGCTACGCAAGGGCTGCCAGGCTTCTGGACCTTATGGAAGAGAAAGGGATAATCGGCCCTGGCGAAGGCGCGAAACCGCGCGATGTCTACCTCGGAAAGGACGTTTTCCCGGAATAATCGGCAATTGAATAATTTAGGATATTGGGATATTGGGATATTGAAATCAAAATATCTTAATGACCTGATTTCATAAAACATTAACCGTCAATATCCCAATATCTTAATTGCCGAATTTATCTACTATGGACCACTCCGAATTCGCAAATTTTTTAAATGAACGCGTCCGCGAACGCGGGCTTACGATGAAACGCTTGTCGGAATTGACCGGTGTTTCGCTAAAGCATCTTGAAGGTATTTTTTCCGGAGATCCGGCACGGTTGCCGTCCTATCCGTATCTAAAAGGATACCTGACCAAGCTCGGCGAAGTTTTGGATTTTGATTCGAGCGAAGCCTGGGAACAAATGAAAAAATTTTCCGGCGCCCAGAGTTCCGGAAAAATGGACGAACTTCCGAGGAACAGATTTTCAAAAAGGCCCGTTGGCAGATATTTTATAATAGGCGGCATTGTTGCTGTCGTCATTTTGTATGCCTGTTTCAGATTCTACCAGATATCGGGCAAACCAGATGTAGTAATTTTATATCCTTCGGAAAATATGATAGTAGTCGATATCAATTCGGTCACCATATCCGGCAAAATTTCAAACGGCGATGAATTGAGAATAAACGGAGAACAGGTTGATATCCAGCCAAACGGAAGCTGGCAAAAAAACGTTTCTCTCCAGCCCGGGATAAATACCATGGAGATAAAGGCCAGTAAATTCCTCGGAAGGGAAACGGACATAGTAAGGCAGATAGTTTATCAGCCTCCGCAGGCGGCCGCCACGAGCTCTGTTTCGGCGCCACAGTGATTCCGCGGAAGACGGATTTCAAAAAAATGACCCGGCGATGTATAATATTCCCTAATAATAAATGATCAATAATTATTAATCATTAACATGGCGTCTAAAAAACAAAAGGAAGAGACAAAAGAACCCAAAGAAAATATCGATAGCCTGATGTCCGAACTGCAAAGCAAATTCGGCGAAGGCGCGATAATGAAACTTGGCGACGTGCGGCATGTTGACGTGTCGGTCATACCGACGGGTTCTTTCTCTTTAGACATCGCACTCGGCGTCGGCGGCCTCCCGCGCGGACGCGTCATTGAAATATTCGGCCCTGAAGGCAGCGGCAAAACAACGCTGGCATTGAACGTTGTTGCGCAGGCGCAGAAGCAAGGAGGAAAAGCGGCCTATATAGACGCGGAGCACGCGCTCGACCCGGAATACGCGGCCAGGCTCGGAGTTAAGATAAACGATCTTTTGATATCCCAGCCGGACAACGGCGAGGAAGCTTTGAATATTCTCGAAAGCCTGGTTCGCTCGGGAATGATTTCGGTGGTTGTCGTGGATTCCGTCGCGGCGCTCACTCCGAAAGCGGAAATCGAAGGCGAAATGGGAGCTCAGCATATGGGCCGCCAAGCAAGGATGATGTCACAGGCGCTCCGCAAACTGACCGCCCTCTCCGCGAGAACGCAGACGATGATAATCTTCATAAACCAAATAAGAATGAAAATAGGAATAATGTTCGGCAATCCGGAAACCACCCCCGGAGGACTCGCCTTAAAATTTGCCGCTTCCGTCCGGCTCGACGTGCGCCGCATAGCCCAAGTTAAAAAAGGAGAAGATGTCGTCGGCAGCAGGACAAAAATAAAAGTTGTGAAAAATAAAGTTGCTCCGCCGTTCAAGATAGCCGAATTCGATATAATGTACGGCAAAGGAATATCGTTTGAGGCCGATGTGCTCAACGCCGCAATCAAATCGGGAGTTGTCACGAAGTCAGGCGCATCCTATTCGTTCAACGGAGAAAAAATAGGCGTGGGAATGGAAAAAACATGCGAGAAACTCGCTGAAGACAAAAAACTTCTTAATGAAATAAAAGCTAAGGTACGCGCGCAAACAGCATAAACAAAAAACGCCATTAAGGCGTTTTTTGTTTAACGAAAATGAAATTGAACAAAATAACTTTCATAACCGGGAATGCCGCCAAAGCCGAACAGCTCAGGCGCCACCTTAAATGCCCGGTTCTGCATAAAAAAATAGACCTTGACGAGGTGCAGTCGCTCGACCTCAAAAAAATAGTGGAACACAAATCTAGAGAGGCTTATAAAAAAATATCCGCCCAAGGCGGACCCGCCTCGGGCGGGAAGTCCGCCGTTCTCGTTGAAGATGTTTCCCTGGCTTTCCATGCGCTCGGAAAACTTCCGGGGCCGCTCATCAAATGGTTTCTCGGGGAACTAGACAATGATGGGCTTTGCAAAATGCTTGATGGATACAAGAATAGGAATGCCACTGCCGAAGTTTGCTTCGGGCTTTACGACGGCAAGGAACTGAAGATATTCGAGGGAAAAATGGAAGGGAAAATAGCAACTCACCCGCGCGGAAAAACGGATTTCGGCTGGGACCCTATTTTCATCCCGTTAGAGGCAGGGCGCCCCAAGGTGCCCGTAGCACTCGCCCGCAGGCGAGGGCGGCCTCTAACGGGATTCATCCCGAAAGGAAGCAAAAAAACGAACGCGGAAATGTCCGTTAAAGAACAAAATAAATTTTCAATGAGAAAGATTGCACTTAAGAAATTAGAGATGTTTCTGAAAAAATAAAATAGTTTACTCCACTTTATAATTATTTCCAGCCACTATGATATATCATAGTGGCTGGATGTTATCTAAGCGCCAAATATAGAGAATTTGTTAAAAATGAAGCACCGCTTGCTTCATGCCGTCGAGCGAAGTGCTTATTATAAGATATTTATTGAAGAACCATCCGTAAGAAAGCGTGCTTGATGGATTCGAAAAATTTATTACCCGTATCGGTTGTCCGCTGGACAAATCATCATGGAAACTTGCATCAGGCGTTCCGGCCGTTCCCAAAAAAAGATTGCTCCAGCTTGAAGAAGCATTTTCTATTTTCGATACGTCGTTGCCGATAAGAAGCGGCGTTTCTCCTGCTTTTATTTTAAATATATAACCGGGCCAGATGTCTGTTTTGTCCTTGTACAAAAACATTGTGAAATCTTTTTCGAAATTCGCGTTCAAAAAATTCTTGTCGAGAACATTGGCATTTATAAGATTAAGGAAGTCGCTGGCGGCAATCGGCTGGCCGAGATCATTCTCCGGCCTTATTTCAAAGAAGAAACCCGAGAGGCCCGTGAGAAAAGAATTAACTTGGCTGCGGTCGGAATATAATCCTTGTATTGGAGAAAAAATATCCAGAGTGAAAACTCCGCCCGTAGCCTGGGTTAAAAAAGATACATGCTCGAAAGATGCACTCGCGCTTCCGGCGGGAACAGCGGCGGTTTTTGCCGGAGTGGGCGGAGCGGGATTGAGCAGCGGGAAAATAACATAATATCCCGCGAAAAAAACCGCTGCTAAAAGTATCGAAAGGGACGTTATCAGAAATGCCCTGCTTGAAAAAAGTTTAACTATCGGATTGAGTCGTGCCGAAGAAGTTTTTTCACCTTCTTCCTGGTCGCTCTTATGAAGAAATTTTACCGGTTTCGCTTTGGGCGCGGTTCCTCCACTCGCGGCCATCGAATCGAGATCCGACTGCATCGTGCGCACGGTTACTTCCGACGGAGGCGGCGGAACATGAGCCGTAAAGCCCGATTCGTTTCCACTTGTTGAAGATTGATTCTGTTCCATTGAAATAAAATATCGCTTTCATTATATCACGCAAGCGATATAACCAAAGCGATATTAATTGCCCAATATCCTTATTTCTTTATTTCCCGTCAGTCATCTGCTTAAGCGAAAGGCCGATATGGCCGTCTTTATCCACGCGGATTATCTTTGCGCGGACAAAATCTCCCACTTTGACGACTTCTTCCACGTTCTTAACGAAACCTTCTTTGAGTTCGGATACGTGTATCATTCCGTCATTGCCTCCGCCAAGGTCGACGATGGCGCCGAAGTCGAGAATCTTGAAAACCTTTCCTTCGACTATTTCTCCGACTTTATATTCGCGAGTCAGAGCTTTTATTTCATCGAGAGCCGCCTGCGATTTGGCAGCGTCCGTTCCCGAAATGAAAACTCCTCCGTCGTCATCAATGTCGATGCTGGCCAGTCCGTATTTCTCGATAAGCCCGTTTATCATTTTGCCGCCGGGGCCGATGACCATGCCTATCTTGCTCGGGTCTATCTTGAACTGGATTATGGACGGAGCGTAAGGAGAAAGAGCCGGGCGGGCCGAAGGAAGAATGCCGTTCATGAACTGGAGTATTCCGAGTCGCGCTTCTTTGGCCTGTGCAAGTGTCTTCTCTATCATTTCCGCGGTGAGTCCTTCCACTTTGACGTCGAGCTGAACCGCAGTCACGCCATCTTTTGTTCCGGCAACTTTGAAGTCCATGCCGCCGTAAAAATCCTCGGGACCCTGTATGTCGGTCAGAACTTTATAACTGCCGTCTTTGCCGACGACGATGCCCATAGCGATTCCGGCGGCCGGTTTCTTGAGCGGCACGCCTGCGTCCATCATAGAGAGAGCCGAAGCGCAAACAGTGGCCATCGAAGAAGAGCCGTTCGAAGAAAGAGTTTCGGCGACGATGCGGATGGTGTACGGGAATTCGTCCTGCGCGGGGATAAGCGGTCGCAATGCTTTTTCCGCAAGAGCGCCGTGACCTATTTCGCGACGTCCCGGCCCGCGGAACGTGCCGATTTCACCGACGGAATAAGGCGGGAAATTGTAGTGGAGCATAAAACGCTTTTTGCCTGTTGCTTCCATTGTTTCTATGAACTGTTCGGCTCCCGGAGCGGCGAGCGTCGTGACGGAAAGCGTTTGAGTGTTGCCGCGGACGAAAACAGCCGAGCCGTGCGTCCGTTCGAACAATCCGACTTCGCCGTTCAGGCTTCTTACCTCGTTCATTTTCCTGCCATCGGGACGTTTTTCTTTTTCAAGTATGTTTTTCTGGACGGCGTTATTGACTACGTCTTCCCAAACATGGTCGGCCGAACGTTCGTCAAATTTCTCGCTTGCCGAAAGCGCCGCGATATATTCGGAACGCAATCCGGCCATCGCTTCGTTATATTCTATTTTGTTCGGCTTGTAGATTGCGTCTTCGATTTTGTCCGTCAAAAATTTTTCGGCTTCGGCGCGGAATTCCTGGTCGACTTCGAAAAGTTTCAAATCGGCTTTTTCCTTGCCGTTCTCTTTTATTATCGATGCCTGAAAATCTATAAGATTGTCTATTTCCTTTTGCGCGATAACACACGCCTGAAGAATGTCTTTTTCGTCGGCTTCTTTTCCGCCAAGCTCTATCATGCTGATTTTGCCTTTCGGTCCGGCCGCGAATATTTCAAAAACGCATTCCGGTTTTTTCAAATCAGAGTTGGAAGGATTGACGATGAATTCGTTTCCGATTTTCGCGACGCGGACGCCTGAGGCCGGTCCTGCCCACGGAATATCCGAAATTCCGAGCGCGGTCGACGCGCCGATAAGGCCGACGAAATCGGGGTCGTTCTCCTCATCGAAAGCGAGCACGGTCGCCACAACCTGCATATCGCGCCTGATGCGCTCGTCGAAAAGCGGACGGGCCACGCGGTCAACAAGGCGCGCCGAAAGAATTGCGTCCTCGGAAGGGCGCCCTTCGCGGCGGACATAGCGGCTGCCTATGACTTTTCCTGCGGCATAAAATCTTTCTTCATAATCGACTTTGAGCGGCATGTAATTCGCCGCTCCCTCGCGCGGAGACATAACCGCGGTTACCAAAACCGCCGTTTCCCCGTATTTCACGATTGCCGCTCCGTTGGCCTGTTCGGCAAGCGTTGAAAGTTCAATAGTTAATTTTTTTCCTCCTACTTCTGTCGTGTATTGTTTTTTTTGTATAGCCATAATGAAATTGATTTATGATTTTTGATTTAAGATTTAAGATTTACGATTTACGATTTAAAAAATTTGCAAGCTGATTCATAAATCATAAATCTTGATTCCTAAATCATTTTCTAATGATTACTCTCGGTATCTCTTCTATGTTTATAAATCTGTCGGCGGCTTCCTGAATTTTTCCGGAAGCGCTTCTTTTGAAAGCGGCTACTTCCACCAGGCGCCCGACCCCCCATTTGAGGTAATCCACCAGCGGGCAGAAGTCCCCGTCGCCCGTGACCAGTATCACCGAGTCCAGGAACGGAGCCATTCTGATGGCATCGACGGCCATACCTACATCCCAATCCGCTTTTTTGGTGCCGTCGGGATATATCTGAAGGTCTTTGCAGCGAAGTTCAAGGCCTTCTTTTTCCAAGGCTTCGAAAAACGCGGCTTCGCCTGCGGCTGTTTCGCTTTTGACGACATAGGCCACTGCGCGAATAAGCTGGCGGTCGGCAACCAAGGTCTTTATGAGTTCTTTGTAGTTTACCCGCCCGCGGTAAAGGTTCTTCGCGGAATGGTAAAGATTCTGGACGTCAATGAAAATGCCGACTCTCTGGTCCGCATGAATGCTGCTGCTGCTTGTCTTCATAATTAAATTTATTTACGAAATACTAATCTTTGCGAATATACGAAAAAGATTAATGTCGTGAAGGAAGTTGGACTGGTGATTAGTACATTCGTACGCTTTCGTATTTCGTAAATCACTTCGCCAGTCCGAGTTTCTTCGCGAGCTTCGCGTGGACTGCCGGCTGTTTTTCCTTGATGTAGCCCATGAAACGCCTTCTCTGGCTGACCATTTTCAAAAGTCCGCGCCTCGAGTGCTGGTCTTTCGGATTTTTTTTAAGATGGCTGGCGAGTTCGTCAATCTGCCTCGAAAGAACGGAAACCTGCACTTCGGCGGAACCGGTGTCTTTTTCGTGGCGCTGCGATTCCTTTATTACCTTGGTCTTTACTCGTTTGGTTAACATTGATAAGCATTATATATGATAAGCCGTAAAAACGCAAATTTTTTAGAAATCGGATTACTTTTACGAATAAAATCTTGGCAAATAAGGATTAATTCGCAAAAATGCGAGTTGCCAAACTAAGTTCAACAAGTAAGTGCAACACTTCGGCCTGCCTGCCGCAGGCAGGTACAATACGAAGTGTATGAAATACAAACATTTATCGGTTGAGGAGAGGGAAAAGATACAGGAAATGCTCTGGCAAAAAGCCTCAATCA
>DATKTR010000040.1:0-3275 GCA_035531015.1 Minisyncoccota bacterium
ATCGCAAAACAGAAAGTTAAAGAAAGCCAGTCGAAACCCGCGGTCATGGTGAAGTTCAAAGAATCAGACCAGGCGCACCTGGTTATCGGCGTCAGGGCATTCGACACTTTCGACAAGCGCCGTTCGGCTATGCAGGTTTTATCTGATGTCATCGGCGGAGGCATGAGTTCGCGCCTTTTCAAGAAAATACGCGACGAATTGGGTGCCGCTTACTATGTCAGGGCCGGAGGCGAATTCTTCCTTGATTACGGCCATTTTTCGGTGTCCGCGGGCGTTGACCACGCCAAGCTTGAAGTTGTCATAAAAGCCATTCTCGGCGAATTCGAACGCTTGGCCGACGAGCTGGTGGACAAAAACGAGCTCCAGAGGGCAAAAGACCATATGATAGGCAATTTCATATTGGGCCTGGAAAGTTCGGACGAATTGGCCGGTTTTTACGGCAGCCAGGAGATAATGACTGAAAAGCTGTTGAAACCCAGCCAGATTATAGATAAGATTCAAGGCGTAACGGCGGAAGAAGTCAGTGGGTTGGCAAGGTCAATTTTCAAAAATGAGAGTTTGAACCTCGCGCTTATCGGCCCATACCGCAGGACGGAAACTTTCAAAAAGATATTGCGTTTCAAAGGGCGTTAAGCCCTTTGTTCCGACAGCGCCTGCCTGCCTGCCGGCAGGCAGGGTCGGACAAAATAGGAAAACCTGGTTTTCTCATTTTGCTTCCTCGCTCGTCGGGATAAATAGAAACTTAAGGGCAGTGAAACTCGTTTGAACATAAGAGATGGAGGGTCTAATATATAGTAGATAATGGAAAAAAGAGTTTTAGAAGTTTCGTGGACCAGCTTATGGAAGATCTTATTTTTCATATTGCTGGTTATGCTTGTTTTTACGGCGAAAGACATATTTTTCGGCCTTTTTTTGGCTATGGTCATATCTTCCGGACTGGAAGTCCCGATAGATTTAATGGAAAAGCGGAAGATACCGAGGACGGTCGGAGCGATAATCATCTTTTTGGTAATCGCCATGGCCATAGCGGTGTTTCTGTACGCGGTTGTTCCGCTCGTCATAGTCAACCTGAATACGGCTATTTTCAACATTCAAAAGGCGTCTCACGGCACGTGGTGGCAGCCTCTTTTCGACATTAAGACGTCGAAATCGATAAACGATTTTATGAGCAATGTGGTGGACAATTTCATATCAAGCGGTTCAGCGCCGATAAACGCGGTTTCACAGGTGTTCGGCGGGCTTAGCCTGACAATTTCTGTTTTCATACTTTCGTTCTATTTGAGCATCAATAAGAACGGCGTGGAACGTTTCATTAAACTGATTTCTCCTGCCGATTATGAAGAAATGGCGATAAGGATAGTTCACCACTCGCGACGCAGGATAGGCCTTTGGTTCAGGGCACAGTTTATTTTGAGCGTGATAATGGGTCTTATGGTTTGGGCCGCGCTTAGCGTGATAGGCGTGGATTATCCCGCTATGCTGGGCGCTATCGCCGGAATTTTTGAACTTGTTCCGTTCGTCGGCCCCATAATAGCAGGCGCCGTTTCCGTTCTCGTCGCCGTTTCTGTCTCAAATACGCTCGCGATATATACGCTGGTAACTTTCTTGATACTCCAGCAGCTCGAATCGAATATTCTAGTTCCTCTTTTAATGAAGCGCACGACCGGGCTGCACCCGGTGCTTGTGATAATTTCCCTTTTGATAGGGTTGGAATTGGGCGGGTTCATCGGAGCGTTCATCGCGATTCCCGCAGCAGCGGTTTTCCAGGAAGTTATTGAGGACTGGAACAGGGACATATCAGTGATAGAAAATATTTGATAGTTCGACCAAGCTCACCATAAATGGATCCCGTTAGAGGCCGCGGTCGCGCAAAATGTCTTAATTACAATCAAAGCTGATGGAAAATAATAAAATAAAAAATAGTGCAGGAGCGCGATTGACCGCGACCTGCCTCTAACGGGATGGAGAAAAAATTTTATATCACCACCACGCTTCCATATGTGAACGCGGAGCCTCACATCGGCTTTGCGATGGAAATAGTTTACGCCGACATAATTGCGCGATATCACGGCGATATTCTTAAAGAAAAAGTTTTTTTCAATACCGGAACAGACGAGCATGGCCTCAAAATTTACCGCAAGGCGGTTGATGAGGGCAAAGAACCGCAGGCTTACGTGGACGAATACGCCGAGAAATTCAGGAATCTCAAAAAAGCGCTTAACCTTAGCGACGATTTGCATTTTATCCGCACAACCGACGAGCATCACAAAAAAGCCGCGCAGGAGTTTTGGAAGCTGTGCGAGAAGAACATAGACCCGGAAACAGGAAGGGCTGATATATATAAAGATACTTACAAAACAAAGTATTGCGTGGGCTGCGAGCTCGAGAAAACCGATTCTGAACTTGTGGACGGCAAATGTCCGATACATCCGAATCTGGAGATAGAAATAATCGAAGAAGAAAACTACTTCTTCAGATTTTCAAAATACCAAAAACCGCTTTTAGAGCTTTATGACAAGAATCCGGATTTCGTTGTTCCGGAATCACGTTTGAAGGAAATAAGGAATTTTGTGGAATCAGGACTGGAAGACTTCAGCATTTCCCGTCTGAAAGAAAAAATGCCTTGGGGCATACCGGTGCCGGGAGACGAGAAGCATGTAATGTATGTCTGGTTCGACGCGCTCATAAACTATATATCAGCGCTCGGCTGGCCAGACAAAACTCAGAAATTCGAAGAATTTTGGGGAACGAAGGAAGCGCCGAACGGCATTCAGATAGCCGGGAAAGACCAGGTTCGCCAGCAGGCGGCTATGTGGCAGGCAATGCTTATGTCGGCAAATTTGCCGAATTCGAAGCAAATCGTCATCCATGGGTTCGTTACCAGCAATGGCCAGAAGATGTCGAAAAGCCTCGGCAATGTGATAAATCCTTACGAAGTGATAGAAAAATACGGCACCGATGCGTTTCGTTACTACATAGCCCGCGAGCTCAATATGTTCGACGACAGCGATTTTACGTGGGAAAAATTCGAGGAAAGTTATAATGCCAACCTCGCGAACGGCTTGGGAAATCTTGTATCACGCATTCTAACTCTGTCGGAAAAGTATATTGATAAAAGAGTGGCAGAATTGATAGTAGATGATGTAAAAAAGAAAGGCATTAATAATTTTATCCGAGGGGAGCTGGATACTTTTAATATAGAAGTAGCATGCGATATGATTTGGAATAGAATAGCAAAACTTGATAGAAAGATCTCTGATCAGGAAGTTTTTAAT
>DATKTR010000041.1:0-22231 GCA_035531015.1 Minisyncoccota bacterium
CGAAACCAAGAAAAATCCGTTCGGCCCCGCGGCCTTAAAGAAAAAAGCTCCTGCCGGAGAAAAAAAGGCGGCGCCAGAGAAAAAGGGAGAAACTCCTGCGGCCAAGAGTACATTCTTCGAAGAATATCTTATGCAGGCTCACTCACCCGAAAAAACGGAATCTTCGCGAGTACGACCGGAAGCATCGGAAGAACCTCATACCACAGTCAGCGATAATGTTTCGCAAGATAAAGCCGCCGATGCAAAACCGCCAAAACCGGAACCCACTCCGGAAGTGCTGAAGCGGGATCCGGCTCCTGCCAAGATACCGGTTTTTCTAAATAAGACTGCGGCTATCGCGGCACCAAAACCGGCATTGTTTCAAAAACACCCAACGCGGACTCCTGAATCTGATGAAGAAGGAAGGATTAAGCCGAAGGGAATACCAACGGCAACCGAACTTGAAGCAGCCAGCAAGGTCATTGTATTTCTCTATGAGGAAATAACGGGGGGAAGAAGAAAGCTGCTCAGTAAACGAACGCTTTCGGCCGTTTTGAGCAACGGCAAATTGCCCGATAATGTCGAAACCCAAACTATAAAGGCATTGCGGACAATCCGTGATTATTGGCGAGTGCCTCCCGATCCAAGACATCCCGAAACACAGAAGTTCATCGTGCTCGTTTCCCAAAAGCGGCACGACTTGGAACGGCTGGGATGCGTCAGGTTCGACGACCTCATGACGGTTATAAAAAATCGGGACAACTCATCAGACCCGATTAACGTTCAGAGGCTCTGATGAATAATCGATTCGACAACGGCTCGCCCCCTCCCGGGGACGAGCCGCTTTTTTTAAATACGAAATCAGCGAACTCCTTCTTCAACAAGAATTTCTTCGGATACTTTCTCGGCAAACTTCTCTTCTTCCGTGAGTCTCTTTTTCTTCCAATCCCCTTTGGCGTACACCGCGGCGGTAATAAGGGCGATCGTCACGTTTGTCGCCGGGAAAGACCACCATAATCCGTTAATGCCGAGCGATGTGTGTTTAGATAAAAGATAGGCGAGCGGAAATTGCAAAACCCATTGCGAGACCAAGGCCAAAATCATGGTAACCATCATATTGCCGGACGCGCGAATGACTCCGGTGAGCGAAAGTTGGATTCCCATAAATCCCCATGACAAAGCGATGATGCGCAGAAACACCGCTCCGGAAGCAACGACTGCAGCGTCGCCGGGCACGAAAAATCCGATGATATCCGATGCGAAAATAAATACGATAACTCCGATGCCAGTAAGTATAGAGAAGCCGAGTTTCGCTCCAAGCCGCCCGATATTCTCTGCCCGTTTTATATTCCCCGCGCCGATATTCTGGCCGACAAGCGTGGAAACCGCCATGGAAAGGCCCATTGCGGGAATCATCACTATCTGAAGCACGTTTGAACCGATACCGTATGCCGCCACTGTCAGTGTTCCAAAACTGGCGATGAGGAACGTCAAAATCGTCAGCCCCAGTCCCCTGGCCGACTGTTCGATTGAAGCAGGGAATCCCAAAAGGAACGCTCTTTTTATAAATACGTAATCGGGCCTGAAGTCGGACAACGAAAGATGAATGCCGTATTTCCCGCGCAAAAGCACGCTTAGGCCAATTAACGCGGCAATGCTTTGCGTGCAGAGGGTGGCGATTGCGGCTCCCATAACTCCCGCCGCCGGTATCGAACCCCATCCGAATATGAAAAATGGATCGAGTATGAAATTAAAAATTACCGTTCCGAGCACGACATACACCGGAAGTTTTGTTTCGCCGATTCCCCTCATTATCGATTGGAACATGAAGAAAAAGAAATTAAATACAAGTCCGATGAAAGACACTCGCATAAAACCTATGGCTCCCTGATAAACATCCGGCGCCACTCCCATAAAACGCAGTATCAGTGAGCTAAGCGAAAAACCGATGGCGCCAAGAATTACGGACACCGTGACTATCATCAAAAGCGTTTGCGCAGCCACATGGTCCACCATCTTGCTATTTCTGGCGCCGAAATATTGGGCAATGAGCGTCGACCCGGCGATGGCAAGTCCGGTCCCAAGAGCAATAGTTAGGAAAATAACGGGCGTTGTAACAGAAACGGCCGCGACCGCAGAACCGCCAAGACGGCCGACCCAAAATGTGTCAGTAAGCTGGTACCCCGCCTGAAGTATGTTTGCCAAAACAATCGGCACTGCCAGCGCGAACAGAGAACCGCTTATCGGTCCTTCCAAATATTTTTTAGCTTTTGTTTCCATATGTTTAAGGCTCGGGTTATCAAAAAAACCACTAAGTTCTATTGGCGCCCGCGACGCGATTTGAACTGGGTCGGTTATACAGAAACTGCTCAATCGGGGTGCTCAGTTCAAATCCAGTCGGGGTGCAGGGTCATCGGACGACTTTGAACTTTCAGAAAACACTGGAAAAATATGGGCTGGATCGGTCTACTCAAACTCGCTCAATCGTGCGCGGGCGGCCGGATTTGAACCGGTGACCTTCCCCGTGACAGGGGGACGTTCTGCCAGGCTGAACTACGCCCGCATTTTCAAGACCTCAAAAGCTTTCTGAAAAATGTCGTATTTTCTTTCCAGAAACATCTTTGCTGGAACATTATCATACATCAAATCAAATAAAGCAAACCCGTCTTTTTGACTGAAAATGAGTTCGTAGCCGCGGCTTTTCTTTCCCAGTCTGCCGCCGGCAACAAATGGTTTCAGCGCAATCCAAAGTTCTTCGAGAAATTTCTTGCTTCCGGAAGTAAAATTAACCGTGAATTGCCATTTCCACTTTCTCCTGTCTTTGCGCCAGTATCTTCCTAATTGCGCACAACCATCCCCATCGAAATACCCGCGCAGGAAATCCGGAAAATATTTTTCGGGCACTTTAGGCAATTTGATGGTTTTGCTTTTATGCGCAGTCAAGCCAAGAGATAAAAGTTCGTTAAACATTAATTTGCTTCCGATTTGAAGACTATAGCTTTGTTTCCAAGAATTGCGTCTCTTTCGCATGGCAATTTTGTGATTAGAACCAAGAACGTCTCTAATCTTTTCCAAAAGATTTCTGTCTGTGATTTCAAAACTTATAAAATGCCCGCCGCGTTTGTTTTTTATCATATTCCCGTCCGCAGCAAAAAATCCTAAAACGTAAGCCATCTCTGGCGACCATTTCTTGAAAAAATGTTGATTTAGTGTTCTTGAAACAGGCATTTATCGTATAAGCTCCAGAAACTCTTTTTCAGAAATCGTTTTCACTCCAAGCTGCTTCGCTTTTTCGTATTTTGAGCCGGGTTCGCTGCCGGCAACCACATAAGAAGTGTTCTTGCTGACAGACTCGGAAACATCTCCTCCCAGTTCGCGTATCTTTTCCTTGGCCTCGTCGCGCGGCATAGATTCAAGCCCGCCTGTCAGCACGAAAGTTTTTCCTTTAAGTTTGTTTCCGCCCTGGCGTTTTTTAACTGCTTCGATTGAAATGCCGGCGGCATCCAATTTTTCTATCAATTTTATATTTCCTGATTCGCGGAACCAATCATGAATGCTTTGCGCAACTTTCGGACCTATATCCGGAATTTCTTGCAACCGTTCAACGCTCATGTTCTCTAAAAATTTTTTTAAATCTTTCGGCTTTGATACCTGATACCTGATACCTGATACTTTTTGCGCCAGCAGATTGGCCGTTTCCTCTCCTACATGGATGATTCCGAGCGAAAAAATAAAACGGCTCAATGATATTTTTTTACGGCTTTCAATCTCGCGTATGATGTTTTCGGCGGATTTTTCTCCGAATCTTTCCAGCACGGCAATGTCGCCTTCTTTTATCTCGAAAATATCGGCGGCATCGGAAATCAATCCCTCGTCGAGAAATCTGTCTATTATTTTCGGCCCGAGTCCGCGGATATCAAATGCGGAACGGGAAACAAAATGATAAAGCGATTCTTTGTGGCGAGCCCCGCAGGTCTTGCTTGAGCAGCGATAAGCTACCCCGTCGCGTACGACCGGCGAGCCGTCTATGGGACAGCGCGAAGGTATCTTGAATTCTTTTTCTTTCCCGGTGCGCATTTCCTTAAGCACTTTGCCGATTTGCGGAATAACGTCTCCCGCGCGGCTGACTATCACGGTGTCGCCGATTTTAAGGCCGAGCCTTTTTATTTCATCGGCATTATGCAACGTGGCATGCGTGATGGTCACTCCTCCGACCTGGACTGGACGCATTACGGCAACAGGCGTCAGAGCTCCGGTACGCCCGACCTGGACTTTTATGTCTTCAACTATTGTTGTGGCTTCTTTTGGCGAGAACTTGTAAGCAATGGCGGCGCGCGGAGCCTTGCCGATGATGCCTGCCGAATCGTAAGTCTTGTTGTCGTCCAAAATTACGACTATGCCGTCTATCTCGTAAGGAAGCTTATCGCGATGCTTGTTCCAATAATCACGGAATTCGAAAATTTCTTTAACGGTACGGCAAATTTTGTTGTTCGGATTTATTCTAAAACCAATTTCGTGCAAAATTGCATGTTCTTCACTGTGTATTTTCTGTCCGAGATTCGTGACTATATCATATTGGAAAGAATCCAGTTTGCGCCCCGCCGTTATTTTGGGGTTAAGCTGGCGCACCGAACCGGCTGCAACATTCCTAGGATTGGCATAAAGTTTCAACCCCTTTTTTTCTTGCTCTTTGTTTATCGCGTGAAATTCTTTTTTGTTCAGGAAAACTTCGCCGCGGACAACGAGATGTTTGGGAATTTGGAATTTGGAACTTGGAACTTGGATTTGCAGCGGTATCGCCTCCACTGTCTTTAAATTCTGGGTGACATCCTCGCCTATTTCGCCGTCGCCGCGCGTGGAGCCCTGAACGAGAATTCCATCTTCGTAGACAAGCTCTATAGCGAGGCCGTCTATTTTAAGTTCGGCGTAAAACGGCCCTTCTATTTTTCTTCCTAAAAAATTGGAAAGCCTTTCCAGCCAGGCGGAAACATCTTCTTCGGAAAAAGCATCGTTGAGAGATATCATTCTTTCCTCATGGCGCACTTTCCTGAACTGCTTAAGCGGCTTGCCGCCTACGCGCTGAGTCGGAGAATCCGGAGTTATCAGCTCGGGAAATTCCTGTTCGAGGTCGAAAAGCTCTTTTTTTAAAGTATCTTCGGCTTCGGGAGAAATTCCTTCTTTATTCAAAACAAGCCGCTCGTACCTGTATTTGCCGATGGTTTTTTTCAGATGGCCGATTCTTTCTTCGGCATCTTTTTTATTAAGATGTTCTTTTCCGCTATTTTCCATCGGACTTATAAATTCAGCTCGAAAACCCTGGTTATTGAGCCGTAATATCCCGAAGCTCTTATCAAAGAAGTTGAAGCATTGGTGCATTGAACCGTATTTCCCGAAGCATCTTTGCAAATGACGCTAAAGCTGGCGCCGTTCGTGAAAGAAGTCGACGGAGGCGTCGATGTCGGCCTGGTAAACGAGTAAATACCCCACTCTATGCCCGCATCGGCCGCGAATATCGCTTTCGCGGAGTCGGAAGCATTGGTGGACATCCTTATCTGATAAAGCACCAGAAATCCGGCGATGGCCGTGGCGCCAAGCATAACCGCGCCGATGGTCAAAACGCTCATCAGCATTATTTGCCCGTCTCTTGAATTAGTTTTTTTGTTTGTAATGCGCATAATTTTTTAGCTTCCTATTATTCTCGAACTGACTGTCGTCTGCATATTTACGTTGAACATGGAACTTGCCTGGTCATTCGGCCTCGCGCCGATGAGGATTGTCACGCGCGGCGGATATCCGTCGCCGGTCCCATTGGTCGCGATTATGAACCTGAGATAGCTTATGTAAACCCTGCTGCCGGTGATCTCATTGCCTACGGAACATTTGGAACCGACAACGCGTTCTATCTCGTTGTTCATCGAACAATATGTCACAGTTTGCCCGGCGGCATTAACGAAAGACAAAGTGCTGTTATTCGGACAAGTGGTGGTATTGAAACATATGTCGCTTCCTGTCCTTACCTCTCTCGTCATTTGTTCGATGACCGTGCTTAAATTGTCGTTTACGTAAGCGAAAGAAGACGCCTGGCTCTGCGTCCTTAGCGCCCTGATAAATCCATTCGTGGTCAAAGCGATTATTACGGAAAAAATGCCGAGAGCGACGATAGTTTCCAATATCGTGAATCCTTTTTTTTCTTTAAAAAAATCTAATTTCATCTTCGTAATTAAAATATAATATTTTGTCTTATGCGCGTCCGCTATTTCCAACGGGATTCATTTTTTTATTGCCTCCATTTCAGGAAGTTATCCTCAAGATTGACCGTGAAATTGCCGCTGCCCTGGCTCGTCCAGTTAACTATGGAATTTATCATTATCTCATCAGAACCTACGGGCGTTACCCTTATTATTCTTTTAAAGGGCGTGGTAACGGTTCCGCTATAGTTGTAAATGTTCGTTGTCGGATCGTATGTCAAAAAACGGTTTTGGTCGGCCAGGAGGGAATTGCTGTTATATTCAATTTCGTAATCGCCTTGCGTGGTAAAGCCGTTGTTCCACGGAAGCTTTTGAATGCCGTTTGCGTCAATAAGATTCCTTGCCACTTCTATCCCTTCGGCAGCCAGATAAGTCGCGGTATAGCTTTCCGCGGAAGCCCTGCCACTGCTCATTGAGCGCCCCAGCAGCGCAAAAATCGACAAAAAGCCGACGGAAAGCAAAGTAAGGGCAACCAGTGCTTCTATTAACGTTTGCCCTCGCCTTGAAAAAATATTTGCCCTTATTCCTGCGGCATCAATAAGCGATTTTCCTTTATGCATATTTGGAACAATTATACCTCCGAAACGGCTTTTAAAAAACGCGGGTACGGCGCTCGCCGAATACATTTCCGGCTTAAAAATTTATCAGTCCGGCCGTATTAACTCCTATCTTATTTGAAAGAGAGCCGTCGAGGGTCTGCACGACAACATCAGCTTCGCCGCTTTTCAGCATTGTTCCATTGGAATTTACCAAAGTTACCGGATCCGGCGGAATGAAAATTACGTCGTCGAGCCAGTGCCCGGAAGACGGATGTACCAGCTTCACGTTGATGTCGGCTTTTACGGTTGATATTATTTCTTCGGAAAGAGGATTCACGCTGGCTATTTTTCGGCAATCGGCGACGCCTGACTGGCTATACCTGAAAATGGAATATGTCTGGGTGGAATAATCGATGTGCACTCCGTATCCGCAATACGCGCTCGAAGCCGGCTTATAAAATCCGAGAGAGAACGATTTGGCGCTGAAGATTGCCTGGGCCAGCCTTGCTCTTTCGGAATATAAAGCAACCTGCTGGCGGCTGCTGTGGCTGTAAACTATTAGTATTGAAGAAAGAAGCATGGTTATGCCAAGAACAACAAGAAGTTCTATAAGGGTAAACCCCCCACATAAATTAAATTTTTTTTTGTTTGATATAAACTGCGCACATAATCTCGTTATTATGTGGGGGGTAAATCCCCTGCGCCGTCCGGAGAATTTCCTTTTTCCGAAAAATTCCATAATTGATTAAATTTTACGGCAAAAACGGCGCGCGCGCCATTACATGCCAAAAAGGCCGAAATAAAAGTTTGTTATCTGATAGCCGAAAAGGAAAATTATCAGCGCGGAAGCCGCCAAAAAAGGGCCGAAAGCCACCTTGCTTTTGAGCTTTTCTTTTTTTAGCGCCATCGCCCCTATTCCAAATACGGAACCGATTACAAAAGAAACAACCGCGACGAAAATTATATCTGGCCATCCGAACACCATCCCGAGGGCAATGGCAAGCTTCATATCTCCGCCACCCATGCCTTTACCCCTGGTTATGGCAATAAGAGCAATGAAAAAAAGTCCGGCTGCCGCGGACGCCGCGAAATGATTCACCCATACATTCGAACGCAGCCCGAAAAGCATCGCGTAATGCTCGATGAAAGAACCTGATAATTCTCCGAATGGCTGGATCCAGGCTATAAGAATACCCAATAAAGCCAAAAATAAATTCGCTTCGTCGGGTATTATCCGCAAACGGATATCTATTAAGGACACCAAAAAAAGAACGGAGAAAACCGATATCCATAGCGCGGAGAGCAAATAATAGGTAACAGGCGGCAGGTAAAAATAATTAATTCCAAGGGGAACCGCAACGAATATCAGTCCGGTTATGCCTTCAAAAAAAAGATAGCGCCATCCTATCCAATGGCGGCATGAACGGCATCTGCCTCCCTGAAAAATAAAGCTGAAAAAAGGTATCAGTTCAAACCACGACAGTTTCTTTTTGCAAAATTCGCAGCGCGAACGGCTGCTTTCTCCCTTGATGCCTCCTATTACTTTTCTATCCCATATGGGAAGATCTTCGCGATACCTGTCCGATATGACGCCCAAGAAACTGCCTACCAATGACCCGAGTATGAATAATAAAAGCAAATTCATCCCGTTGGAGATAACTATATCGCCGAATATCTGAATATTGAACAATTATCTGAAATCATAAAAGTAAAACTAAAAAATAAATTCTACAGATATGCCTTAAAAGCATACCTTTCCTCTAAGCGGGATTAATTTTGCCTAATTGCCGGAAAGTCTACGGCTAGAAAAAAGAATATTCTTAAAATTGTACGCAGTACCTGTTGGCAACAGAGCAATCAACTCCTTGGACGCTCGCTCCCTTAGGACTGCTTTGAAGCGCGGGGTTCGTGGACTGCTCAAGATCTGCCGCAAGAACGTAACTTGAACCGTCCGTGCTTCCGTATATGTAGGTTTTGGCAGTGTTCGGGTCGTTAGGGATTTGCGTAACTCCCAAACCGGAACCCGTGAGAACCGAGGAAAGGTCAGCCCAGGTGGTAGGTATGGTTGTCGCGGCGCAGTTCGCCGTTCCAGGATAAAATCCGCACTTCGAGTAATAAAGTTCGAGCGCGTTCTGTGTCTGGCGAAGATCGGATATGCGTCTTGTATCTCTGCCCTGCCGCTGTGCAGGACCAAGCCCGACTAAAACGGAACCGAGAAGCACGGAAATTATCGCTATGACCACCAAAATTTCGATAAGTGTGAATCCCCCACATAACTCTTTTTTGTTAACGCGTGGAGTCGGACACATAAACAATTTATTTTTATTTGATAATAATCCTGACCACAATTTTGCTATGTGGGGGATGAAACCGCCTTTTTTCATGTTTTTAAAATATAACATATTTTATATTGAAAAGTATAACATATTGCTGCCAATGGCGCCTCTGGATAACTAGTGAATGGTACCCATAAGCTGATAAATAGGCATCAGTATCGACGCGAACAGAAGTCCGACAAGGATACCTACGCCAACTATAAGCACCGGTTGGATAAGTTCGACTATGTTGTTTATGGACGCATCCGCCTCGCGGCCATAGAACGTGGAAATGCGCATAAATGTCTGTTCAAGCTGCCCCGCCGCCTCTCCCACTATTATCATCTGCGTCACCAGGGAAGGAAAATATTCCGGATATTTCGCGGCCGACGACGAAAGCGTCTCTCCCTGGCGCACGTCGTCTGCCATCTTATGCAATATCTCCTTATAAACTGCATTATCGGAAGTATCGGCCAATATCTCGATGGTCTGGACAACGGGTATGCCGCCTTTCAAGAGCATGTAGCCGGAATTCGCTATGCGCGTTATGGTCACCGGAAGAAATATTCTCTTGAATATCGGCAAAGTCACCTTAAGCTGGTCTTTAAGCGATCTTCCTTCAGGAGTTTGCAAATAATCCGCGAGCATCAAAAAAATTCCCAGAGCGGCGAAGATAAGAACTGGCCACCACTGAACCGTGAAAGAGCTTATTCCGATCAGTATCATGGTGAACAAAGGAAGGCTCACGCCCGCTTCGGAGAATATCGGGCCGATTTGCGGAATAACGAATATGACAAGTATCATGGAGACTACCGAGAACAAAATGAATAAAATTATCGGGTATATCATCGCCGATTTTGCTTTTTGCTTCAGCGCGTATTCTCTCTCGATATGGTCTGCTAAAAATCCCATAACGCTCTCGAGATTTCCGGTGACTTCCGCCGACCTGGTCATGCTGGAAAAAAACGTTGAAAAAATTTCCGGCTGGCGCTCTACCGCCTGAGAGAACGGCAAACCGGCATCTACATCCTCGAATATCTGAAGCAGCGCTTCCTTGAGAACCAGATTCGGCGTTTGTTCATGCAAAGTTTTTAACGCGGTGTTGAGCGGCACTCTGGCTTCAAGAAGAATTGCCAATTGCCTGGTGAATATGACCAGCTCGCTTTCCTTGACGCGGTTAAAAAAGTAGTTGACTGTTTTTTCAAGCCAGCTTGCTTTTCCGGCTTCTTCAAGTCCAATTACGAAAAGATTGTGGCCGGTTAGTATGTTGGCGGCCATTTCCTTGTCGGTAGCCTCGACAACTCCGACTTGATTCTCCCCTTCTCTTGTTTTTGCCTGATATTTAAACTTCATGGTTTTACGAAATACGAATTTTAACGAATGTACTAATTTTATTTATTAAATCTTAACCGTATTCGTATATTCGCGCAGATTCGCATTTCGTAAATTTTACATTCTTTCCAAAATTATCCTAAGCTCCGAAGGATTGGGGGAATAAAGTTCCGCGTTTTCAAGAGAAATTTCCTTGTTCTTGACGAGTCCGGCGAGAGAACGGTTCATGGTGACCATGCCTTCCTGCAGGCTCGTTTCTATAACCAGGTCAATCTGATAAATTTTCCTTTCGCGTATAAGATTCCTTATCGCCGGATTCACTATCATTATTTCAAGAGCTGGCACGCGGCCTCCGGAAAGGCGCGGTAAAAGCCTCTGCGAGATTATTCCGACAAGAGTGGACGCGAGCTGGGAAACAACTTGTCCCTGCTGCTCCGGAAGAAAAGAATCGATAATCCTGTCTATCGTCTGCGAAGCGGAATTCGTGTGCAAAGTAGAAAACACGAGGTGGCCCGTTTCGGCTGCAGTCATAGCCGTGCCTATGGAAACGGAATCGCGCATTTCTCCTATCATTATCACGTCAGGGTCCTGGCGGAGAACCGTTCTAAGCGCGGCGTGAAAAGTCGTCGTATCGTTGCCGACTTCTCTTTGAGAAACTATGCATCTGTCCTGCGTGAAAATATATTCAATAGGGTCTTCGACGGTAACAATGTGGTCGGTCCTGTTGTGGTTCACTTCATCAAGCATCGCGGCGAGCGTTGTCGACTTTCCGTGTCCGGCCGGACCCACGACCAGAACGAATCCCTGTGAGAGCTTCGGAAACTCGTGGACTATCGGGAGAAGATTCAGCTCCTCAATGGTCCTTATTCTTGCCGGTATGAGCCTCAAAGACGCCGCCATATAATTTCTCTGGAAATAAATGTTCACGCGGAACCTGGCTTTGTCTTCAAAGCTGTATGCGAAGTCGAGCTGCCGTTTCTCGATGAATATTTTTTTCTGTTCCGGCGAAATTAGGCAGGATACTAGCTCCTCCACCGCCTGCGGCGTGAGCGGAGCTTCGCTTTCTATTGGCACAAGCGCTCCGTCAACGCGGATTGTCGGCTTGCGTCCGACCGCTATGTGAAGATCCGAGGCGTTCTGCCTCGCGGTCGCGATCAAAAGATCGTTCATTTTTTCCTGTGGTGTGGCCATAATTAGATTTTGGAACTTGGCTTTTGGAGCTTGGCTTAAAAAATACTTTCAAGAAATGTCTTATTCCAAGTTCTAAGTTCCAATCGCTAAGTTCCTTGTTAAATTATATCACGATTCCTCCGTTTCGCTAATAACCTCCTCCATTCCTACAAGTCCGGAAAGGGCTTTGAGCATTCCGTCCTGACGCAAAGTCACCATTCCTTGGCGTTTTGCTTCGTCAAATATCTTCTGCGCGGTAGGCCCGTTATTTATTATTTCCTGAACTTCTTTGGTCATTTTAAAAGTTTCGAATATAGCCACTCTGCCCACTATGCCCCGCCCATGGCACTTAGGGCATCCCTCGCTGTGATAAATCTTGTACGGTTCGGGATACTTAGAAGATATTTCTTGAGGCAGGCTTTCCAAAGATTTTTTTATCATTTTTTGGAATTCCGGACTCGCGGCTTCTTCTTTCCTGCAATACTCGCACAGCCTTCCGAGAAGGCGCTGCGAAACTATAAGATTAAGAGAGGGAGGTATGAGAAAAGAATCTATCTTCATGTCTAGCAAACGCGGTATGACGCCGATGGCGTTGTTGGTGTGAAGCGTTGAAAGAACTATGTGCCCCGTAAGCGCAGCATGCACTGCCAGGTCGGCTGTTTCGTTATCCCTTATCTCTCCGACCATTATAATGTCCGGGTCTTGCCTTAGCATTTCTCTCAATCCTGAAGCGAAGTCGTATCCAATTTCCGGCTTCACCTGCGACTGGTTTATCCCGGAAACCAAATATTCTACCGGGTCTTCAAGGCTCAGTATGTTAACGCTTTCGTTGTTCATAGTCTGCAGTATGGCATAGAGCGTCGTGCTTTTTCCGGAGCCCGTAGGACCGGTTATTAATATCATCCCGAACGGCTTCTTCAGCCCTTCTTTAACCGTTTCCAGATTTTTGCCTTCAAGCCCGAGCTGTTCAAAGCTCTTCAATCCGGTTGACGGGTCGAGGACGCGGATAGCCACTTTTTCTCCAAGAGGAGTCGGGAAGGTTGAGACACGGAAATCTATTTCTCTGTCAAGAACCCTGGTGCTGAAACGGCCGTCCTGGGGCATTCTTGTTTCATCTATCTTCAGGTTGGAAATAACTTTAACGCGCGAAACTACGGACTGCGACAGCTCGGACGGCAGCGCCGCTTCTTCTTCGAGCTTGCCGTCTATCCTGAATCTTATTCTCAAATAGTTTTCCAGCGGTTCGATATGAATGTCGGAAGCGCCTCTTTGCACCGCTTCACTGAGCGTCTTTGTCACTATTTTTATGACAGGCGCGTCTTCTGCGCCTGCGGCAGGCATCTCGTCCAGCTTCACTATCTGCCGCGCTGACGACGGCTTTCCTTTCAAATTAAGCGAGCGCACGGCTGCTTCCACTTCGCTTTTATAAGGAGAATATTTTTTGAGAACTTCCTGCCAGTCGGAATATGAAATCACATAAACGCCGAGATTCAGCCGGCTGCGGCGCGCTATGAACTTGAGAGCTTCCTGCGCCTTGGGGTCGTCGGGATGCACCATCCCGATAACGAGCATATTGTCTTTTTTAGAAATCGGTATGGTTCCGTAAGTCCTTGCGGTTTCTTCGGGTATAAGCTCAAGTATGCTTTCATCAATTTTCGAGGCGTCAATTTTCTGATAAGGTATCTTGAGCATTTCGCTCGTCAGCTTGGCTATATCCGTGTCGCTTATCATGCGCTGCGCGTAAATAAGTTCTTCGGCCGAACGTCCGGAAAGCAAAGATTCCCTTCTTATCTTGTTGGCTGATTCTTCGCTTATCAGATTTCTTTTTTGAAGTTCCGTTAAAAGTTGTTCTGTTGTCATTTGTATTTATAATCTACGAAGTACGAACGAGTACGAATATACGAATAATCTTAGCAAAGAGTTACCGGCATTGATTAATCAAAAATTCGTATATTCGCAAAATTAGTATTTCGTAGATAATTTAAAATCCCAAAAATGGATTGCTTTTCCCGAGATTGTCCGGCTGGGCTACGGTGATATACGGCTTGAGCGCCTGGAACGCCTGATTATTTATAAGCTTGTCGGAATTTATGCTTATCTTCGAAAGCTGCTGTATGTTCTGGAAAGACTGAGATCCGGTAAATTCAACCAACTGAGGCTGGTTGAAAAAGATATAGTAGATGCTGACGGAAATTATCACCAATATCGCGATCCAGATAATTATATTGACGACTACTCCGCTGTCTGATTTTTCTTCGACAAAAATGGCCATTTTATGGAATTTGATAATAGGTTGTGACCGTTAAATTGTAATTGTACAAATCCTGGTTGGATTTCCCCGCGGGTTCAATGTCTATTTTTTTTACGTCGAAAATCCTTATGTTGGTTTCCACGTTTGCCAGAAAAGCCTTGAAGTCTTCATAGGTTCCCGTAATTTGAATCTGAAAATCGATTGAGCCGTAGCCTTTTATCTGCAGCTGCGAAGATTGGTCTCCGGCGCTTGGAAGTTCCGACGGGGCGCCGGCAATGAAATTGTTAAACAGCAGGTGATTCGCCTGTATCAAGCCGTTCATCTGCGAGAAAGAGCCGGCTAAATCTCCGGAAAAAGGCAATATCGATGAAACGACTTCCTGAAGCTGCCCCTCTCCTTTATATGAAGTGATAAGATTTTTTACCTGGTTTATAGCCGACTTCTGGCTGTTTATGAAATTCTCGCGGCTGAGCATTTCAGCTTTTACCGCTTGCCCATCATTGTTTGCCGGAACTATAAGGCTGAAATAAATTATCAAAGTCGCCACAAAAAGCGAGAACGATATTATCAAACTTAGGAATCTTTTTGTTACTTGTTTCATCCCGTTAGAAGCAGTCCGCCCAGGGCGGACGTAACGCCCGCTTTCTTAAAATATCGACGTTTTGCTGAAATTGTAAGATGTGACATATAAATCATGATTTTGTTGCTTCTAACGGGATTCATTTTTATTTAAACATAAATTTTTCATCCGCTGGTCGATGACGATTGGCTGACTATATCGTTCGACAAAAACAGCGTTACCTCGAAATGCCATTGGTTGCTGCCGGAAGGAGCGGAGAAATTGTTGATGGTCATTCTTTGAACCAGAGGGTCGTTCTGGAACGCAACCATTTGTTTGGAAAAATCATCCGGGGTTTTTGAAAATCCTCCGATATTGAGCTGGACATAATTGGCCGTTCCGGAAAAATCTGTCATGCTCAGCTTGTTATAATAAACGTTATTCGAAGTGTTCTTTTCGAGCCATGCGAACAATTTGGAAGAAACGACGTGGCTGTTAAGAATATTTTGCAGATTGATGACTTGGGAATAAAAAGAGATGAGTTTGCCCTGTTCATCCTGCGGTATCTGCGTATCGAAACTTTTTATCTGGCTGTCGAGAGAAGCCACTTGGCCGTCGAGATATGGCTTGTATCCCAAAATGAGTCCGAAGTAAACCGCCAAGCTTATGAAAAATACGGTTCCGCTGAACATTAAAAGCTGTCCGGACCATCCCGGAGCCTCAATTTGTTCGCGATTCAAGCGGTCTGCGAATTGTTCTGGTAGTGCCATGTGTTTATAAAAATTTACACTTTATAATTTACAATTTTCATTGAATTTTCAATCCAAAAAATTCCAGAACTGTTTGCAAATTGATTCATTGGGATTTTATTGTAAATTGCAATTTATGAATTGAAAATTAATTCTAACTGAACTCTCTTAAAACAAGCCCGAGCGAAACGCTCAAAAATGGATTCAATTCCCTGACTAGCGGCTCTGTCGCCGGCGGATATTCGAATTTTGCCAAAGGCGCCGCTTTCACGGCTGGTATGCCAAGATGAGTTTCAAAATATCTTTCTATGCCAGCCAGGTTGCTTCCGCCACCGCTTAGCACGGCCCGCTCTATCTTTTTAGAGCTTGGAATCTGGCTTTTATAATTGGATTCCACTCTTTTTACCTCATTAATTATAGCATCAAGAAACGGCAACATAATTGTGGATAACTCGTAATTCGGGCCCATGCCCTGTATGCCTTTTTCTCTTTTTAATTCTTCGGCGCGCATCGGGTTTATATTCAGCCCCGATGAAATAGCCTGAGTGAGAGATGCTCCTCCGAAATCGCTCTGCCCGCTGAAGCGTATCGTTCCTCCTTCGGCTATTATAACGGCCGTCGAGCGGCTGCCAATGTCGATTATGAAAGCCGGCGCCGGATCGTTACCGAGAACCGACCTCACCAGGCTCAGGCTTTCTATCTCAAGCGCGTTAAGATGAAGTCCTGCTTCCTTAAAAATCCTCTGATATTTTTTTATCTGCTCCTGCGGTACCGATATGAGAAGAACTTCCTGAAAAAGATTCCCGCCTTCGTCGCGGTATTCTCCGACTTTCATCCAGTCTATCGCTACTTCGGAAACGGGCATCGGGATGTATTGTTTGAATCCGAACGACAAAGACCTTTCCAAATCACTCCTCGACATTTCGGGGAATGTTAAAACTGTCGTGAACGCGGAAAATATCGGCAGCGACGCGACAGCCTCCATGGTCTTCGGCTTAATCTCGGCAATAGCTGCCTTCAAAAGGTCTACGACTTCGTTTTCGAAAAGTTTCAGGTTGCTTGCCTGTATTGCCGTATTGGCCCGCAGCAAAGAACCCTTATCTTCAAGCATGCAGTAATTAGTCAGCCGCGGCATCTTCTTGCCCTGCTCCACTTCGGTTATTTTTATGGAAGTCGTGCCTATGTCCACGCCGAGATAGGTCGGCGCTATCTTCTGTTTTATGAAGCCGAACGGGTTGAACGATTTAAGGCTTGCAATCTTCATTTGGTTATAATGATTATAGCATGAGATTTCTTATTTCTTTTTACGAATCCACTTGCGGCGAGCTTGTCGAATCCATTCTGGATATCTTATTCCCTTCATTATGCATCAACTGCGGAAAGAACGTCGATAGCGGGGAAGCATTGTGCGCGGCGTGCTTTGCGGAAATACCCTTTAATAAATCATTTTTCTGCGGCAAGTGCGGAGCGCGCCTTCCTTACGGGGAAAAAATATGCCATTTTGATTTTCCTTATATCCTCGGCGCCGCCGTTTCTTATAAAAATGCCGCGGTGCGCGAACTCGTAAGAGAGCTGAAATTCGGTTTTGTCAGAAGCGCCGCGCGCCCGCTGGCGGATTTGCTGATTGCCTATTCCGAAAATGCCGGACTTGCCGGAAAAGATTGGCTCGTCATCCCGATTCCGCTCGGTAAAAAGCGGTTGCGGATCCGCGGGTTCAACCAGGCGGAACTGATAGCCAATATTTTTGCCGAGCATTTTTCCATAAATACGGAGAAAGGAATTCTTTTGCGTAAAAAAGAAACCGAGCCTCAAAGTGAAATAAAAAAAATGGATGAGCGCGCCAAAAATACGAAAGATTGTTTCGCCGTAGCCGCGCCGGAAAAAATATCCGGCAGGAACATAATAATCGTGGATGATGTCTCTACTTCCGGCTCTACTTTTTTCGAAGCCGCCGTTTCGCTGAAAAAAGCCGGGGCGCATAAAATATTGGCGCTGGCCGCGGCGAAAGGATGAATTTGATAAATTTGAGGCACCAGTTAACAGACATCAGAAATTAGCTGTTAAAATTCCGACAACTGGTAACTAATGACTGCTTACTGATGACTGATTATTAATAGGCGGCGTTCCGTGATAAAATTCTCGTATGGCAAGCTTCAATATCGAATGGCAGGCTCCGGAATTCCATTACCATGAGAAAAGCGTTTCCTGGTATTGGATAAGCGCGCTCATCGCGATAATAATTTTAGGCGCGTCAATCTGGCAAAAAAATTTTTTGTTCGCTGTTTTTGTAGTCATAGCTGAAGTTCTCATATTGGTCTGGGCAGGAGAAAAGCCCAGAACCATAGCTTTCCGGCTCGATGAAAAAGGGCTGACTATCGACGGCAAAAAATTCTATCCTTATTCGACCATTTCGGCTTTTTCCGTCGGCGAAGATCTGGCGGATGGGTGGCGGGAATTCGCTTTCCGTTTCAGCCATGGGCTGCGTCCTCTGCTTAAAGTAAGAATGCCGGCGGACAAAGGCGGAGAGGCGGAGAAATATCTCGCGACGATTATACAAAAAACCGAGTCCAAGGAAACTCTCTTGGACATATTGGAAAAGCTGACAGGCTTTTGAAATGAAATCGGAATAAGACTATAGTTTAGTGCGAGGGTAAGCCGTGGGAAAGCATCCCGGGCAGTATGCGCTCGTCGTTCCCTCCTTCGCTCGTATAGCATCCGAGCTTCGGACGGGCAAGTAGTTGTATTTTTACGCTACTAGCCCCTCGAAGCTCTGGTGATATTCCAGAGCGTAGTGGGGCGCTCGTCGTTCAACGGATAGGACGCAAGATTGCGGATCTTGTAATAGAGGTTCGATTCCTCTCGAGCGCACAAAACAAATAAACTTTTGCCTGTTTATATAGTATGCTTATCCCATAATTCGTTTCATAAAATCGAACCTAGCATCACCCCGTGTTGGAAGATAGGAGCTCCGCCATCTGGCGGAGCGACGTAAGAAACGAGAAGGTGTCTTAAGCGGGGGTCGGGGTGATGCGGGAAGGTTCTAGTCAGCTCTGGGCTGACGGATTCCTCTCGAGCGCACAAAACACAAATTCAAAATGAGGTCTATTTACCTGATAATATTCTTCATAACGGCGACTGTCCTGTTTTTTTATTTCGTTAACAGCTTCACGCTGACATTGAACTTTTCAGTTCCAAGCGCGGAACCGGCGGCGAACGCCGCCAATCAGATGAACCGGATGCCCGCGCCAGTGATAAACACGACCGGAACCAATAGCTTTACTCCGCAAAACTTCAAGGGTCCGTCTGGACAGCCCGGAGCGGGATTCATAGGCCCCAATGGCCCGCCGCCGAACTATTGAGGATTTATGATTTAGGATTTAAGATTTAAGAAGTTGCGGGTGTAGCACAGTGGTAGTGCATCTGGTTGCCAATCAGAGTACGAGGGTTCGATTCCCTTCACCCGCTCATAACAAAAAACCCATCTTGATGGGTTTTTTGTTATCAGAATGTTGGTGAGGGAATCGAACCGGGAAGGGGTCGGGAAACGGGAGTTTCCCGTGTCGGAAAACCTGCGAAGCAGGAAGTTAGAAACCGAGGGTTTCTAAAGAGGCCGCGAAGCGGCCGGGTGAGATAGCGAAGCGTCCCTTCACCCGCTCATTTCTTCGCTCCTTACGGAGCTACGAAGTACAAGTATGATAAAAATATTATCTTTGCATTTCGGAATATATAAAAATTAATACAGTAAGCGAAGAAGTGCTCTCCGTAGCTCTATAGAGCGAAGGATGGGCTAATTTGGCAAAAAATCCCTCTAAAACGGGATTTTTTGTTATTTTAACCGCGGGAGGCTTTGACTATTTACCTTTGAATTCCTACTATTAATGAACTGAGGCCCATAGACCCCATAAAGTCTAGTAACTGGTGCCTTTTTATATCGTTTTATATGTTAGATGGCGAAATAAAACTGGTTGAAAGCGCCGTCAGGGGTAAAGCCTCGGCTTTTGGCCTTCTTTATGACCATTATCAGCCTAAGATATACAGGTTCGTACTGATTAAAGTAAGCAGGCGCGAGGATGCCGAAGACATTACCCACCAGGTTTTCCTTAATGCCTGGCAGAACATCTCGAATTACAAAGATTTGGGATTTCCATTCTCAAGCTGGCTTTACCGGATAGCGAAAAACCAGATAATCGACAAGTACCGCACCAAGAAGCAGGAAGTCGATCTGGAAAGCGTTGACGAAGAAATCTTTGCGGATTCCGGAATCAGCGATAATATCGAAATAAAGATACGGCTTGAGCGAGTGATGAAAGAAATAAAAAATCTAAAGCAGGACTACCAGGACGTACTGATAATGAGATTCGTGGAAGACCTTTCCATAAAAGAAGTAGCGGCGGCAGTCGAAAAAAGCGAAGGCGCCGTAAAGCTGATGCAGCATCGCGCGATAAAAGAACTGAAAAAAAGCCTTGGGAATCCAATAAAAAATAATTAGTACTTTCGTAAAAATAAGCATTTCGTAAAACTATGGACTTAATAGAACTTCTCAAAAAATTAAGGGCGCTGAAAGCCGATTCGGGATACACAAAGGAATCGAGAGCTTTTATTTTAAACAGCGGCAAGAACGAAAAGATAACCGCCGGATTTTTGGCGAAGGAGATGCTATCCGGAATTTTCCGCTCCGGATGGTCGATTGCGCTTACCGCGGCTCTGCTTCTTTTGGCTATCGGCGGTTTTTCCGCTCTTAGAATTCTTTACCCGATAACCAGCTCCGCCGTGGTTGACCTCACGGGACTTAAAGCCGAAGCCCAGGCTATAGATGCCCAGATAGAACTTAACGGCGTGCAATACGACATAACCGGCATGGAAAACAGGTCGAGCACCGTGAGAATGGCGCTGCCTGCGGCAAGCAATGTCAGCCGAAAAACCGACCAGGCAAAACCGGCCGAAAGCGCTACGTCAACGGAAAGCACGTCGACTCCCCCAACAATAGATTCGGTATTGAACGCTCTCTCGGAATAAATTATGAACATATACCGCAAAACAAGCATCATTCTCGGCGCCGCGCTTTTCACGGCGCTTGTCGTATCTGCGCCAGCCAAAGCGGCAAATGCCGCCAATTGCGACTTCAGCGAAGGCCTTAAAGCGCTTTCCGCCGCCCAATCGGCGTCTGCCTTGAGCGACAACAAAGAAACGATAATGAACGAACTGGCGATAAGGAAGAACCTTATAAACCAGGCGATAGACTGTTCCGTGAGTGAAACACTCGATCTCCAATCGAGAGTGAAAGCAGCGGACGCGAGCTATGCCGGCCTTAATGACATACAAAACAGGATAATATCGAAACTCAACGACGTATTGAACTATTACCAGGCGCAAAAAGATATGGTCGGAAATCTCGGTATCGAAGGAAGCAAAACATTTTCCGCCGGACTCGAATCATGGAGGGAATCGAATTACGTTCCGCTCGCCGAACTCGGCAGCAATTTCATAATCTTTTCCAAGAACCAATATATCCTTCAAACAGCCGCGAACAGGCTCAATCAGATAACCGTTACGATAAAAACTCTCCAGCTTGATGATGACCAGAAAATAAGCAATGACCTTGACCAAGCCGCGAAAAGTATTTCCTTGGCTAACGACGACAACAACCAGATAATGAACGCGTTTAGGACGATGGCTTGGCCCAACAACATTTCCGCTCTGACGGATTCCTCCCTTTCGCATATGAAAGACGCTTATCAAAATTTCTTCGACATAAGCACGGAGGCGCAAAGCATAATATCGTCACGCTAGCGTTTCCAATAAAAAATCCTCCGCTTTAGGCGGAGGATTTTTTGTTTCGAGAGAAGATAGCTATTAAGCTACGGCTTCTTTCAAGACTTTGCCGGCGCGGAATTTCGGCTTTATGGAAGCCTTAATCTGGATAGTTTCGCCGGTCTTCGGGTTGCGGCCTTGGCGGGCGGCGCGCTTGGCGACGCGGAAAGTGCCGAAACCGGTTATGGCAACATCTTCTCCGCGGCCCATCGTCTTCACGATAGTGTCGAAAACGGCTTCAACGGCGCGGTGGGCGGCAGCTTTTGTTTCGAAATCAGCTGCTTTCATTACTGCTTCTATTAATCCGTCTTTGGTCATAATTTTTGCTTATGGCAAATTGCTCATGGCTTATGGCAAATTACATAAACTATTTGCCATACGCTATACGCTATTCGCCGTGTTGAACCGACCTTTTAATCTCTTGTTGCATTTAGTATAGCAAAATCGCGTCAAAACGCCAAACGTCAAATCTTACTGCTTCGGTGGGACAGGATTTATGCCGAGCTGCCTGAATATGGGTTCCAGCTGCGCGTAAGAAGGGCTTTTGGTTATATCAATCCTTCCGACAGCGTCCTCCAGGTAAGACTTGGCTTCGGCATACTGCTTCTGATAGAAGTACGCGACTCCCAGTTTTATCTCGCTGTCGATATCCGAATGGGAAGACATATCCCAGGCGGTTTTGTAGAGCTCTATGGCTTCCGCCAAGTGCCCGGAATCGGCGAAAAATCCCGCTATAACCCTGGGCTCGTTGAAAGTGCTCCATTGGCGCCCCATTGCCATGGCCGTTTTTACCTCGTTGTATCCCGTATTATTGTCTCCGGTGGCATAAGCAAGAAGGCCGTAATAGAAATGGGAGTCCGGAACATTGGGATTTTCATCGAGCGCAGTCTTAAGCAGCGAAAGGGCGCCGGCGTAATCCCCTTCGATGGTTTTTGTTTTGGCAAGATAAAAATAAATTTCCTGCCGACCCGGGCTTATTTCGAGCGCGATCTTCGCTTCGGCCTCGGCTTCCTGCGTGTATTTTTCTTTGTTTATACTCGCCACTTCGTTATAAACGTTGATGAGCGCGTAATGATTGAAGGCATCTTCTGGATGTTCATCGCGGACTTCTTCCATTGCCTTAACGGCTTTGAGAACGTCTTCATTGGAAACCGTGCCCGGATAATTGAAATATTGTCCGGCAACGGCAATGGCATAGTCGCGCTTGAAGTTCCATCCGTAAGGGCTCCAAATGTCTATCGAGCTTTGGAACGAACCCAAGCCGATGAAGATATCCTG
>DATKTR010000042.1:0-21974 GCA_035531015.1 Minisyncoccota bacterium
TGTAAATCATGGATTTTTTGTCTCTAACGGGATTCATTTCCTTATATTACACTGCCGCCCGCTTTTTCTATTTTTTCCTTGGCGGATTTTGACAGCTTTATTCCCTTGACGGAAACAGGAGATTCTATATTGCCTCCGAGAATTTTTACTTCTCCGTCATATCCGGCAGGCAGAATTCCTATCTCTTTCAAAAAAACCTTGTTCAGTTCTATTTCCTTGTCTTTCGAGAATATCTTGGCTTTCTCGGCGATGCGCGAAAGGCTGATTATGAAAGGCTTGTCGGAAACAGGGCGATTCTTGTATCCGCGCCTTTTCGGAAGGCGAAGAATAAGATCTCTTACTGCCGGCCTGATACGGTGGCCGGACCTCGATTTCTGTCCTTTGGTTCCGCGCCCCGAAGTAGTTCCGCGTTTTCCTCCGCGGCCTATCCTCTTTTTTGATTTATTGGTCGTTGAAACCAAGTCGTGCAATTGCATAATTATTGTTTAACTTCTTTTTTGGGCGCTTCCGACTTCAATTTCTTGAGCGCTTCTATCGCGGCCATGGCATTAGTGAGTTTGTTCGGCGTGCGTCCGATGCATTTTGCGGTCGCATCATGCACCCCGGCCAGAGCGAGAACGGAGCGAACGGCTCCTCCGGCTTTCAATCCGTGTCCGGCGACCGCGGGCTTTATCAAAACTTTGGCGGCGCTGTATTTGGCGCTTACTTCGTGCGAAATCGTCCTGTTGTCCTTGAGATTGAGGAACAAAATAGTTTTCTTCGCTGCCGTCTTCGCTTTCTCGACCGCGCCTTGAACATCGAGTCCTTTGGCGACTCCAACTCCTATTCTGCCCTTTCCATCACCGATAACGACAGTAGCCCTGAAGCGGAAGCGCTTGCCTCCGGCGACGACACGAGTTACGCGGCGAAGGTCCAAAACCTTTTCGGCGAATTCTTCTTTTTTAACGTATCTTTCTGGTCTTGCCATTTTATTTATTACATTTGGCAGCGAGGCCGGGGTAAAAGATTTCTTTTATATCGGTCGAGCGAACCAAATGGAAAAATGTTGGTTTATTTATTATTTTCGACATTTTTCATATGGTTAATCCGCCTTTTCTGGCGCCTTCGGCGACCGCCTTTATCCTTCCGTGGTACTTGTAAGCACCGCGGTCGAAAGTCGCTTGTTTTATTCCGGCTGCCAAAGCTTTCTTGGCGAGCCCTTCGCCCACGCGTTCCGCCTGAACGGTTTTCGCGTCCTTGCTTGTTTCCTTTTTGATATCGAGAACCGAAACACTGGCCAGCGTGTGCCCTTTTTTGTCGTCTATCAGCTGGGCATAAACATAGCGGTTGCTTCTGAAAACAGAAAGCCTCGGCTTAACGGCCGTTCCTAAAACTTTTGCCCTGGTGCGCGAAGCGCGGCGAGCTCTTACTTTGTTCAATTTCTTTCTGCTTTTCATGTTTTTATTTATTAAGCGCTGCCCGTAGCGACTTTCTTGCCGGCCTTCCTTATGATTACTTCGTCTTTGTAACGGATGCCCTTTCCTTTGTAAGGCTCCGGTTTCTTTAGGGCTCTTATATTGGCGGCGGCTTCTCCCACCATCTGCTTGTCCATTCCGGATATGGTTACGATGTTTTTCTCAACCGTTATTAAAATTCCTTCGGGAATTTCGAATTTTACCGGCTTAACGTATCCGAGCGAAAGCATAAGATTCTTGCCTTCAAGGGCGGCTTTGTATCCGATGCCTTCTATTTGTAGAACTTTTGAAAAACCGGCAGATACTCCGTCAGCCGCGTTTTTGAAGAGAGACCACATCGTGCCGATATTGGCGCGGGCCTGGCGGACATTATTCAGCGTGGAAACTTCAGCAGAACCGTCTTCTATCTTTACTTTGGTAAAGGGCAAAACGGAAACTTTAAGCTCGCCTTTCGGTCCTTTGAAAAACAAAACTCCGGCGTCCTCTTTAACGGAAACCCCTTCCGGAAATTTAATTGGTTTTTTTGCGAGCCTGCTCATGCCAATTTTGCCCGCAAGGGCAAGGTATTTATACCGCAGACCGAGCGGCATTCAAAATTGAGCACCCCGCACATAAACTTACCTGCCAAATAATATGGTTGATAATTTGCCTGGGTGTAATTTTTTATTTTTATAATCATTGTTTTAATTTATGTGCGGGGTAATGTTTGACAGCCAATCGCACTTCGCTGTCGCTTGCGCTCTTGGGTCAAGCCATTACCAAATCTGGAATAAATATTCTCCGCCGACTTTTTTCTTCTTTGCGTCGCCATCGGACAAAATTCCGTTGTTCGTCGAAATGACTCCCATGCCGTATCCCTGCCTTACCCTTTTAACATCTTCTCTCTTCACATACATATGCCTGCTGGGACGGCTAATTATTTTGAAATTTTCCATTGTCGAAGCGCCATTCTTGTAATTGAGTTTTATCTCGAGGAACTTTTTTGCACCGACGGTTTTCTTCTGGGCGTCTTTTAAGTAATGCCTTGCAACAAGAAGTTTCGCCACTTCGAAATCAAAATTTGAAAAGGACGTTGTGAATCCTTCTTTTTTAACAAGACCGGCGTTTTTAATTTTTGCCAGAAGATCGTAGTACATGTTGTTTGTTAGTTTTTAAAGTTGAAAGTTATAAGGTTTATAATGTTAACTTTATACTTTATAACTTTATGAACTTTTTACTTTGATTATTACCAGGATGATTTTTTGACGCCTGGTATCTGTCCTTTCGTGGCCATTTCCCTGAAGCAAATTCTGCAAAGGCCGAAAGTCCTCATGTATCCTCTTTTCCGTCCGCACCTAAAACAGCGCTTGACGGCTCTTGTTGAGAATTTAGGAGTTTTCTTGCTCCTTGCTATTACCGAAAGTTTTGCCATGTTATTTCTTAAAAGGGATACCAAGCTTTGTGTACTCTTCGACTGCGGCTTTGCGGCTTCTCTTCCTCGGAACGATATTTACTCCAAGTGAAAAAGTCACCGGAGATTCTTCCGGATTAATCTCAGGGAATACCATTTGCTCGGTAAAGCCGACGTTAAAAGTTCCAACGTCGTCTATAAAGGCCTGGTCGAGGCCTCTGAAGTCACGCAAACGAGGTAACACTATTGTAATCATACGCTCGAAAAAATCAACCATTTTGTGGCGGCGCAGAGTCACTTTTACGCCTATGACTTGGTTTTCCCTCACCTTGAATCCGGCGATTGATTTTTTTGCCTTCCTCAATTCGGGTTTCTGCCCGACGATGGCCGATATGTCTCCCAAAATCTGAGGCAGAATTTTCTGCTCGAAATTAGGCTGCTGGCTCAGGCGTCCGACTCCGGCGTTAATTACAATCTTCTCGAGGAATCTTGAGATTTCCGCTTGGCGCGCCGTTTTTTGTTTTAGTGTATTCGCTTTTGTCATGTTAGTTACATTTGGCAGCGAGGCCGGGGTAAAAGATTTCTTTTATATCGGCCGAGTGAACCAAATGGAAAAATGTTATTTTATTTATTGTTTGTGACATTTTTCATATTTTTGCACCGCACTTTTTGCAATAGCGGAATTTTTGTACGGATTTCTTGTCTCCTTCAACCTTAAAACCGACGCGCGACGCTTTCTTGCAGTTGGCGCAGATTATCATCGCGTTCGAAACCGCGAACGGCCTCGCGACCATAACGGTTTCCCCTTTCTGCCCCTGCTGCTTCGGCCGCGTGCGCTTTTTATAAAGATTGATGCCTTCAACCGTTATTCTCGAATCTTTCACGGAAACAGAAATCACGGTCCCCGTTTTGCCGCGGTCTTTTCCGCTTATCATTTTAACTTGATCTCCTTTCTTTATTTTCATGATATTTTATCAACGAATGACGAATCTGGTGCGAATTTACGAAACTGGAATGCGTTATTCGTATATTCTTAATATATTAGTTATTCGTTGATGATTATACGATTTCTTCGGCCATTGTCATTATTTTTTCAAAACCTCTCGCCTTTAATTCGCGCGGCATAGGTCCGAAAATTCTGGTGGCAACCGGCTCTTTTTTGGCGTCGACTATAACAGCGGCGTTATCATCGAAACGGACATAAGAACCGTCAACTCTCCTGTATGCCTGTTTGCTTCGGACAAGAACCGCTTTGACGACGTCTTTCTTCTTCACGTTTTTTCTCGGCTCCGCTTCCTGAACCGAAGCAACGAAAATGTCGCCTATCCTAGCGTAGCGGCGCCTGGTTCCGCCTAAAATTCTGAAGCAGCGTATCTTTCTTGCTCCGGAGTTGTCGGCAACTGTTAATATCGAACGTTCTTGTATCATAATTTTATAAATTAGAAATTAGTAATTAGGAAATTTTACCGGTTATTATCCATCTTTTATCCTTTGAAAGAGGCCTTGTTTCTTCTATGGAAACTTTGTCCCCGGTGCGGTATTCGTTGTTCTCGTCGTGCGCCTTGAACTTGGCAGTCGATTTATAGTACTTGAGGTACTTCGGATGCTTTTTAAGGCTGACTACGGCGACTACGCGCGTCTTCTGCATTTTGTCGGAGACAACGGTGCCGCTTAACTTTCTTTTCATTTTTACGGTTTCTTTTGCCATGGTTTTTATCATCTAATTACGAATTGTTTCGAATGTACGAATTCGTATATTAGTATTAATTCGTTATTCGCTGGTTTTTACATTATCGGCTTTTCCCTTCATGAAAGTCAAAGCTCTGGCGATATCTTTCCTGAGCGCGCGGAGATCTTTTACATCCTTGACCTTGCCGGCAGCCAAATCAAACTTCATCACTCTGAGTTTCTCCTTGGAATCCCTGACGAACTTTTCAAGCTCGGCCAGAGGCTTTGTTTTTAATTCTAAAATCTCTTTCCTTTTCATCCCACACATAACAAGGATTGCCACAAAGCGCAATCTTTGCAATTATATTTTGACCTTGATTTCGATATTTTCATGTTATTTAAAAATTTTTGAATGAATATTAATTATTATCCTTGTTATGTGTGGGATTCATTTCCTTAATCTTTGGTTTTGATTATTACGCGGCTTTTGAACGGAAGCTTATGTCCGGCGCGGCGGAGCGCTTCGCGCGCGGTCGCCTCGCTGACTCCGTCAATTTCAAGAATTATCCTTCCCGGCCTTACCGGAAAAACATAGTGGTCAACACTTCCTTTTCCTCCACCCATAGTGGTTTCCGGAGGACGCTTGGTTATCGGCTTGTCGGGGAAAACGCGAATCCAAAGCCTTCCCTGTCTTTTCAAGAAATGAGTAACTGTGCGCCGCGCGGCTTCAATCTGCCTAGAGGTAAGCCTTGCAGCTTCAGTGGCTTTAAGGCCATACTGCCCGTAATTGAGGGATATTCCCCTGTTCTCGACTTTGCGGCCCAAAGACCTGCCTTTCTGCCACTTCCTGTGTTTTACTTTTTTTGGAATAAGCATGTTCGTAAAAAATTATTCGCGCGTTTTGCGCCCCTTTGCAAAAACCTCGCCTTTGTATATCCAGACCTTGATGCCGATGGTTCCGAATGTCGTGTAAGCGGTAGCAGTTCCGTAATCGATATCGGCGCGCAGGTTCTGCAAAGGCAAAGCTCCTTTTTTCATCGCTTCATCTCTCGCGATTTCGGCGCCGTTGAGGCGGCCGGCCAAAAGTATCTTTACGCCTTTGGCTTCTTTATTCTGGGCAACCTGCTCAATGTATTTCTTCATAACCCTCCTGAAAGGCATACGCTTTTCAAGATCCCATGCAATCTGCTGGGCGATATAAGCAGACGATATTTCGGACCTCTTCAATTCTTCGATATTGACGCTCAAAGCAACCCTGGCCTTCAGTCCTCTCTGTTTCCTGACGGCTTCTTCCAAGGCTTTTGTGAAATCTTCTATTCCCTTTCCTCCTCTTCCGATTATAAAACCGGGACGAGCAGCTCTTATTAAAACTTTAAGGCTGTTGATGGTGCGCTCTATCTCAATGGAAGCGATGCCGGCTTGGCTCAGCTTGTCGTTGATAAGATTCCTGATTATTTCGTCCTCGGCCAGATATTTGGGGTAAGTCGAACGGCCGCCTTTGTCCGGCAAAAACCAGCGAACCGGCCAGTCCTTGATTATTCCGAGGCGAAAAGATTGTGGATTTATTTTTTGTCCCATTCTAATGATTAATTATCAATGATTATTGATTATTTTTTAGACCATTGATTTTCTCCTGAAAACCTTTTTGAAAAATCCTGGATTTTGTTTCTGGCGAGGAGCAGCGGACTCTCCTTGTTCTTTGTCGGGAACATTCTTGTTTCCTTTTTTGGTTTCGTCTTTTGACTTGACTGCCTTAATTTTTTTCTTGGCCTGTATCTTGAAGCGCGCGTCTTTCAGCGACGGATTCTCCGCAAGTACAAGAGTAACATGGCTCATTTTCTTCTGGATAGGAGTTGCCATTCCTTTCGCGCGGGGAAGCATTCTTTTAAGCATCGGTCCCTTATCAACTTTTATCATTTCAATGAAAAGCTTTTCCGGGCTTGATTTAAGGTTGCGGACCGCGCCGGCGGTTGCGGAACGGAGAAGTTTCAATATCGGTTTTGCGGCACGCCGTCCCTGGGTTACGAGTTGTGCTTCGGCCTCGTTGACGCTGAGGCCCCTGAGCAAACCGGCAATAGACGCGGCTTTCCTTGGCGTGACTCTGAGGTAGCTCAAACGCGCTGTTTCCCTCTTGGTAACAGCCGTCTTTTCTATTTTTTTGTCTTTAATTTGTTCAGCCATGATTTTTATTTTTTAGCCGCGGGGGCTGCCGCCGGAGCTGCCGCTTTTTGCTCCAATTCCTTCTGTATTTTTCCTCCGTGCCTTATGAATTTTCTTGTCGGAGAAAATTCTCCAAGCCGGTGTCCGACCATGTCTTCGCTGATTCTTACTTCAATAAAACTTTTTCCATTGTGGACGGCAAACGCGTAGCCGACCATCTCCGGAGAAATTTCGGAAGCGCGCGACCATGTTTTTATGGGAGCGCCCTCGCCGGCTTTCTGCCGTGAGATTTTTTTCAGGATATCAGGCGCCACATACGGCGCTTTTTTTGATGAACGCGACATGTTTATTTTTTATTTCTCCTTTTTACTATCAGTTTTGTGGACCATTTCTTTTTGTTTCTGGTCTTCCTTCCTCCGGTTATCTTGCCCCACTTGGTTTTCGGGCGCTTGGTTCCGCGAGGCTGCCTGCCTTCACCTCCTCCGTAGGGGTGGTCAACCGGATTCATGGCTGTTCCGCGGACTGTCGGCCTGATGCCGAGCCAGCGAGAACGCCCTGCTTTTCCAATGACGGTAAGATTGTGTTTAGGATTGGAAACCTGCCCGATGGAAGCATAGCCTTCCCACAAAACGCGCCTGACCTCTCCCGAAGAAAGCTTCAAGTCGGTATATCCGTTAGCATTCGCAAGAACTTCGGCGTAAGAACCGGCAGACCTTGCCATCCGTCCTCCGCGTCCCGGATCCAATTCAACATTGTGAACCTGATAGCCGACAGGAATATTCTTTAACTTAAGGCGGTTGCCGGCTTTAAGCGGAGCCGCTTCGGCTGCGATTATTTCAGAACCTATCTCGATTCCGTTCGGAGCCAAAATGTAACTGCGTTCTCCGTCTTTGTATTTGAGCAAAACAATGAACGCGGTCCTGTATGGGTCATATTCCAGAGTTTCAACTCTCGCAGGCTGATTAAGCCTGGTTTGCTTGAAGTCCACCATGCGGTAAAGCTTTTTGTGCCCTCCGGACTGGTGGCGCGTGGTTATCCTGCCCTGGTTGTTGCGGCCAGCGTTAACTTTCAGCCGCTTGGTAAGCGACTTACGCGGTTCCACCTTCGAAAGTATCGAGTAGTCCGGGTGGGTCGTTTGTCTCCTTGAAGGAGTTGTAGGAGCGTAGCTTTTCATCCCGTTAGAGACAGGTCGTTTTGAACGACCGTAAATTAGCCGGATTAGCGGCGAATGACCTTTTGCTTGTGTTGTAGATATTTTTGTAAATCATGGATTTTTTGTCTCTAACGGGATTCATTTCCTTAATTAATCTCAATTTTTTGACCTTCTTTAAGGCCGACGATGGCTTTTTTATAGCTCGCTTTGGCGCCCCTTCTGTTGCGAGCGCTTTTCTTTCTCGCCTGGCGGGTAATGGTCTGTATTTTAACGACATCAACGCCGTATATTTTTTTAACAGCCTTCTTTACTTCGTTCTTGGTCGCCGAAGGTTCTACCATGAAAACATACTTGCCGATATTGCTCAAATCGGTTGCTTTCTCCGTGATATGCGGCCTCTTTATAATAAAAATATTTTTCATCCCGTTAGAAACAGATTGTCTTTAGACAATCGTGAATAACCGCTTGAGCGATGGACGACTTTTTATTTGAAATTTGTAGCATAATTTTTGATATCATGGTTTATTGTTTCTAAGCGGGATTCATTTTATTTGGAAACTTTATAATGCTTTTCTATGACCGCGACTGCTTTTTGGTCAATGAAGACATTCTTGTGGTTCAGTATGTCGTAAACGTTAAGCGATTCCGGATTGAGAACAGCTGTCTTCTCAAGATTAGAAGCCGCCCTGAATAGCTTCTTATTCTCGACATCCGGAATTAAAAGGACATCATATTTCTTGGAATTCTTTTTGAGCTTAACAGTGTTCTTCATCAGCTGGGCGAGAGTCTTTGTCTTCGGAGCTTCTATCTGAAGCGTGTCGAAGAACCGGACTTCTCCGTCCTTAAGCTTTCTTGAAAGCAGGCTGATAAGCGCAACGCGCTTCATCTTTTTGTTCACCTTCTGGGAATAATCCCTTTCTTTTGAAGGACCGTGCGCCTTACCTCCTCCTATCCAAAGCGGAGAACGGATTGAACCGTGGCGGGCGCGTCCTGTTCCCTTCTGCCTCCACGGTTTCTTTCCTCCACCTCTTACTTCGCTGCGTCCCTTGGCGTGAGCCCACGGGCGGCGGAGATTGGCGAGCTGCGCGTTTAAAACCTGCACGACGAGAGCTTCTTTCCACGGCGCGCCGAAAACGGCATTCGGTAATTCAACCTCGCCTATTTTTTCGTTTTTCCAGTTGTAAAGCGCTTCTTTCATGTTTGTTGAAATTTACAATTTCTAATTTACAATTTTCATTAAATTTTCAAACTGTTTGTAAATTGATTCATTGGAATTTGATTGTAAATTTAAAATTGATGATTGAAAATTATATTTTGGATATCTGAAGAAGCCCTCCGCGTGCTCCCGGAACCGCTCCCTTAATCATTAAAATGCTTTTCTCGGCGTCTACGCCGGCAATCTTGAGATTCTTGATGGTAACTTTGTCATTGCCCATGCGTCCCGCCATTTTTCTGCCGGGAAAAACTCTTTGCGGAGCGGTCGAGCCGATGGAACCCGGAGCGCGCAAACGGTTTTTCTGTCCGTGAGTCTTCGGTCCGCCGCCGAAACCATGGCGCTTTACGACACCCTGGAATCCGCGTCCCTTGGAAACTCCGGTAACCCTGATGACGTCGCCTTCTTTAAATGCAGACGCGTCGAATTCGGCGCCAACGGCGTAATCTTCTTTTTTGGCGGAAGGAGAAATGGCGAATTTGAATTCGCGCTTCTTCTTTCCGTTCGCCAGCTGGACCGCTTCGTATCCGTCTTTTTCTTTCGTGCGCACGAGGGTCACTTTATTCTTGGAAACTTCAATCAAGGTCACGGGAATGACCTTGCCTTCTCTCCAAATCTGGCTCATGTTCAATTTTTTGCCTAATATAAACATTAAAATAAACTTCGCTTATTTTCGCGGACGCTCGCGGAATTAGCGCTGACTTACGCTGAAAAAAATTCTGCGTTGGTCTGCGTCCAGTCTGCGTTAGTCTGCGCCTTGAATAAAAATGCCGCCAAGGCACAGCCCCGCGGTGGCTATCCTTGTGAAAACGCTCCTAATTTCTGATTAGAACGTCCATTAAAGAGATGGGCAGATTGTAGCTCGGATAAGGGTTGTTTGTCAAATTTACCCTTCTTCGCCAAGGCTACGAAGGGTTGTTCTCTTTTGCCTCCGCAGCGGGCTGCGAAGTATTCTACAAGGGAGAACAAAAAGAAATGCCGGGAATCCCTTGCGGAAGACCCGGCTTAAAAGCTGGCTGGAGGACGGCTGGCAAACGGCACGGAAAGCGGCTGGCTAGTCTGCCGCCCGCCCCGTGAATTCTTCGTGCATTTCCGCTTCGCGGGAATAGCCGTGAAAACAGGAGGCTGCGTCGGTGCTTTCTTCGCCAAGCATGGTGACCTTGACAGTCCACTTGGCTTTTTCGGCAATGATGTGCGCCAGGAGCGGCGGCAGGCCGATGAAGTTCCATTTTCCCAGTTCCAGAAATTCAGCGGTCTTTTCTTCGAACGCGCTGGCGATGGCGTCGTGATTGAAGCGGAGCTCGCATTCCTTTGCAAGCTTCACCAGATTGATAAAAGCTGCAACGGATGTTTCCAGCATCGTGGAATCGATTTCGGCGATTTTATCCACGATAACTTTCTCGAACGGTTTCGGTTTTGGCATAGCTTACCTCCGTATTCGTTGCGTTAATCGAATTTACCCCTGGCGAATCTTTGACGCATCGAAACTGGAACGGCGTTTTCCTTCTTTTTTCCCGTCGCGTTTTTGCAAGTGCGCGGCGATTTCGAGAGCGCAGCGCTCTTTCTCGGCGGCGAGATGCTTGAAAAGCGGTTCCATAGCGCTGGAAATATCCCGGTCGCCGAATGTTTCAAACACAAGCATTCTTTCCTTGAATGCTCCCGCGATTTCGTCGTGGCCGTTGTCAATTTCTATTGACCTGACAAAGTTGGCAAGAGCCAATAAAACCGCGCTGAATATCTCCGGCGGTGGCATGTCTACCATATTCACCGAAGCCACGATGGCCTTGTACGGAAACTGATTTTTCAAGATCTGCCTCCTTCTTTCGAAAAAAATTGTTAAACAACGTGCCATAAAATTAACACCGCGCCAGGCAAAGCGTCAAACAAAAACCCGCCGTTGAGGCGGGTTTTTGTTTTGAGCTATTTGCTATATGCCATTCGAAACCTACGCCATCTTGATTTCCACGTCTACTCCGGCTGGCAAATTGAGGTTGCTCAAAGATTCTATTATCTTCTGGCTCGGGTTTGAAATGTCTATCAGTCGCTTGTGAATCCTCAATTCAAACTGCTCGCGGGAATCCTTGTGGACGAAAGTGGAACGATTGACGGTATATTTTTTAATTTCCGTCGGAAGAGGAATAGGACCTGTTATCTTGGCGTCATTCCTTTCCGCCGCTTCGATTATCTGCCTCGCCGAATTGTCTATGAGTTTGTGGTCATAGGCTTTCAAGCGGAGCCTTAATTTCTGCGGAAGATCGTTTTCTTTCTTTTTGGCCATTTTATTATTTACTAAATACTAATTTTTACTGATGTACGAATGGATTAAATTTTGTTAACCACGAAATTCGTACATTCGTATTATTTCGTATTTAGTAAAGTTATTTGCTGATTTTAGTTACAACTCCTGCGCCTACGGTCTTGCCTCCTTCACGGATAGCAAACCTCTGTTTCTCTTCAAGCGCGACAGGCGAGATCAGTTTTACGCCGACATTAACGGTGTCGCCAGGCATAACCATTTCGGTTCCTGCCGGCAAAGTGACATCTCCGGTAACGTCCGTGGTCCTGATGTAAAACTGCGGCTTGTATCCGGTGAAGAAAGGAGTGTGGCGTCCGCCTTCTTCTTTGCTTAAGATGTAAATTTCTGCGTCGAATTCGGTGTGCGGAGTAACGCTGCCCGGCTTGACGATGACCTGTCCTCTTTCAACATCGTCTTTCTTAAGTCCCCGGAGAAGAATGCCGACGTTGTCTCCGGCCTGTCCTTCGTCAAGGAGCTTGTTGAACATTTCAATACCGGTAACTACTGTCTTCTGGGTCGGTTTCAATCCGACGATTTCAACTTCCTCGTTCACTTTAACCCTTCCGCGTTCGGCTCTTCCGGTGACGACGGTACCGCGTCCTTCAATCGAGAAAATATCTTCGATAGGCATAAGGAACGGCTTGTCGAGATCGCGAACCGGGTCAGGAATGTATTCGTCCAAAGCTTTGACAAGGTCGAGTATCGGCTTGGCGTCTGGGTCGTCGGGAGATTTGGTGTTAAGAGCTTTCAAAGCGGAACCACGGATGACCGGAGCATTGTCTCCGTCAAAATTGTATTTCTTCAAGAGCTCGCGGACTTCGGATTCGACGAGGTCGATGAGTTCCGGGTCGTCCACCATATCGCACTTGTTGAGGAAAACAACTATCTTCGGCACGCCTACCTGGTAAGCCAAAAGAATGTGCTCACGGGTCTGAGGCATCGGACCATCAGTCGCGGCGACAACGAGAATGGCTCCGTCCATCTGGGCGGCGCCGGTTATCATGTTCTTGATGTAGTCGGCGTGTCCAGGAGCGTCGATGTGGGCGTAGTGCCTCTTATCGGATGAATATTCGGAGTGATGAAGAGCGATAGTTATGCCACGCGCTTTTTCTTCAGGAGCGTTGTCGATATTGTCGACTCCTTCTTCCTTTGAAGCGAGACCTTTCATAAAGAGGACGTGCGTCATGGCCGCGGTCAAAGTGGTCTTGCCGTGGTCGACGTGTCCGATAGTTCCTACGTTAACGTGGGGTTTTTCCCTGGAAAATTTTTCTTTTTCTGCCATTTGTTTTATGAGTTATTAGTTATCAGGCATCAGTTATCAGGATTTTTAATTATCCCTAGTTACTGATTACTGTTTACTAATTATTTTATAATTTTTTTATTTATTACCTAGTTTCGACCTGGTTTTTTTAACAGTTGTGAAATTGTAACTCTAAACCAGAAATTGTCAAGAAAAAGCTGTGAATATCACTTCCTTTTCCCCTCAATTATGAGCTGGGCTATGTTGTTCGGGGCGGGTTCGTAACTGCTGAATTCCATGCTAAAACTGCCTCGACCTTGGGTCAGCGAACGAAGCCCTGTGGCGTATCCGAACATTTCAGAGAGCGGAACCTTGGCCTCTATGACCTTGGTATTAGCCCTGTCTCCCATTGTTTCAATTTTGCCGCGCCGTGAATTTATGTCTCCGGTTATCTCTCCCATGAATTCCTGCGGGACTATCACCTGCACTTTCATTATAGGCTCAAGAATGACCGGCTTGGCGCGCCTGACTGCTTCCTGGAAAGCCATCGAACCGGCAATCTTAAAAGCGGCTTCCGAAGAGTCGACTTCGTGGAAAGAACCGTCGTAGAGCGCGACTTCGACGTCAACCATCGGATAGTGCGCTATGACGCCTTTGTCGAGAGCTTCCTTAACACCTTTTTCAACGGCAGGAATATATTCGTTCGGTATCAAACCTCCTTTGATTTCGTTTTCGAAAACAAATCCCTGCCCGCGTTCGAGCGGTTTTATTCTGAGCCAGCAATGTCCGTATTGTCCGCGTCCGCCGGACTGCCTGATGTATTTCCCTTCCGCTTCGGCTCCCGCGGTTATGGTTTCCTTGTAAGCGACCTGAGGACGGCCGACGTTAGCTTCGACGCCAAATTCTCTTTTCATTCTGTCTACGATAATTTCAAGGTGAAGTTCGCCCATTCCGGAAATGATGGTGTCTCCCGTTTCCGGGTCTCCGGCAACGCGGAAGGTCGGGTCTTCATCCGCCAAGCGGTGCAAAGCCGTACCCATTTTTTCCTGGTCGGCTTTTGTTTTCGGTTCGATTCTGATTCCGATGACCGGTTCGGGGAATACGATTTTCTCGAGAACTATCGGAAAGTCCGGAGAGCAAAGAGTGTCTCCGGTTCCGGTGTTTTTAAGCCCGACGATTGCCGCGATTTCTCCGGAATAAATTTCTTCGACTTCTTCGCGCTGGTTGGCGTGCATGCGGACGATACGGCCGACGCGCTCCTGCTGCCCTTTGGCTCCGTTCATTATATAAGAGCCGCGCTTCAAAATTCCGCCGTAATTTCTGAAATAAGTAAGGCTGCCGACATAAGGGTCGTTCGCTACCTTGAAAGCGAGAGCGGTGAACGGCTCACTGTCGTCGGCTTTCCTGAAAATTTCTTCCCCTTCTTTATCGGGGTTAGTGCCTTTGACGGGCGGCAAGTCGAGTGGCGAAGGAAGGTAGTCGGCAACCGCGTCCAAAACCAGCTGGACTCCTTTGTTCTTCAAAGCGGAACCCGTGAAAACCGGGATGATCTTGTTGGCAATGACTCCTTTTCTCAAAACGCGCATCAACTCTTCGAGCGGAATTTCTTCTCCCGCGAGATATTTTTCCATCAAAGCGTCGTCATTGTCGGCAATGGCTTCAATTAGCTCGCGGCGGTATTTTTCCATATCGGCTTTCATATTTTCCGGAACGGGAATTTCCACTACGCGTTCTCCTTTTTCTCCCTGGAACTCGAAAGCTTTCTGGCGGAGAAGGTCAACGACGCCGCTGAAATCGGCTTCGCTGCCTATCGGAAGCTGCGCGCGAAAAGCGTAAGGTGTAAGCCTTTCTCTTATGGAAGCAAAACTTTTCTCGAAGCTAGCGCCCATGCGGTCGAGCTTGTTTATGAAACAGATTCTTGGAACGTGATACTCGTCGGCGTAGTGCCAGTTCGTTTCCGACTGGGGTTCAACTCCGGCGACGCCGTCAAAAACGACAACGGCTCCGTCGAGAACGCGGAGCGAGCGTTTCACTTCAACGGTGAAGTCGATGTGGCCGGGGGTATCAATAAGGTTGATGTTGTGTTCGAAATTTTTGTCTCCTTTGCGGTAGGTCGGAGTCCAGAAAGCCGTGGTCGCGGCGGAAGTAATGGTGATTCCCCTTTCTCTTTCCTGTTCCATCCAGTCCATAACGGTGTCGCCTTCATGCACTTCGCCTATCTTATGGGAAACTCCGGTATAAAAAAGAACACGCTCGCTGACGGTTGTTTTTCCAGCGTCAATATGAGCGATAATTCCTATGTTCCTGGTTTTTTCTATTGGGTATTTTCTTGCCATTCGGAGTTAAAGGTTATTAAAGTTATAAAGTTTATAAAGTTTTTACTTTACGAACTTTATGAACTTTCAACTTATCGATTATCTGACGAAGTGAGCGAATGCCCTGTTGGCCTCTGCCTGGCGGTGCATATCTAACTTCTTCTTTATGGCGTCTCCTTCGTTCTTGGCTGCAGCCATTATTTCATTGGCGAGTTTTTCGGAAATAGGCTTGCCCTTTTTGGCTTTGGCTGCGTTGATTATCCAGCGCACTCCGAGCATGAAGCGCCTTTCCGGACGGACTTCGCGCGGAACCTGATAGTTGGCTCCACCAACGCGCTTCGAGAAAACCTCTATGTTCGGAGAAACGTTTTCAAGCGCCTGTTCGAATATTTCTATAGGTTCTTTCTTGGTTTCTTTCTTTATCTTTTCAAGAGCGTCGTAAACCGCCTTTCTGGCGATAGTCTTTTTGCCTTCCTGCATAACGCAGTTGATGAAGCGGCTCAAATCGACGCGGCCGTAAACCGGGTCAGGCTGATAATATTTTTTGTAAACTCTTTTCTTGCGCATAGTATATATTAATTTACAATTTCTAATTTACAATTTTCATTGAATTTGCAATTTTAGAATTTTCAAACTGTTTATAAATTAAATCATTGAAAATTTATTGTAAATTGGAATTTGATAATTGAAAATTATTTTGTTTTTGGTGTTTTTGCTCCATACTTCGACCTCTGCTGTTTCCTGTTTTCGACTCCGGTCGTGTCGAGGACTCCGCGCACGATGTGATAGCGGATACCCGGAAGGTCCTTAACGCGGCCTCCGCGGATGACAACGATGGAGTGCTCCTGAAGGCTGTGGCCTTCGCCCGGAATGTAAGCGGTGACTTCCATTCCGTTGGTAAGGCGGATACGGGCAACTTTACGCAAAGCGGAGTTAGGCTTCTTCGGAGTGGTCGTGAAAACTTTCAGGCAGACGCCTCTCTTAAAAGGAGAATCAGAGTAAACCGGCTTGTTTCTTACGGTATTGAAATAAAATGCCAAAGCCGGCGATTTGGTTTTCGCTTTCAATGGCTTTCTTCCTTTTTTTATAAGTTGTGTGACTGTTGGCATTTCGATAAGCAATTATACATCAGTCATTAGTAATCAGGGATGTTATCCCGACCGACTAAATTCTGATATCTTATGCCTGATAACTGATGACTAGTTATGCAGACGAGAGAAATTCTAAATCAAACAGGCCCTTTGTGTCAAACCCCGCACCTTTTACTTATACTTTATTATCAATGCATTTTCGCCCATTCATCAATTTAAAAATATATGTATTTTTATTAGACAAAAAGGTGCGGGGGTCAAACCAGGCATGAGAAACAAAGGTTCCGCTAAAATCCGGTTATCAGGCTGAAAAGCCAATGGACTACCGGAGTTATGAGCTGAAATCCGAAAAACACGAAAATCAGTAAAAGTATCATCCCGTAGCGCTCCAGAAACATGCCGAGCTGCAAACTGGATTCGCTTTGCGGCAAAACGGAAAAAAGAACTTTGGAGCCGTCCAGCGGCGGCAGAGGCACCAGATTAAAAATAGCCAAAAGTACGTTTATGTAAGCTATGTACGCGAAAAATTCATAGAGCAAAGAGTCGGCGGGAACATTCATCAGAGGAAGCATCCGCAAAATAACTCCGAAGACGACGGCGATTATAAGATTGCTGACCGGTCCGGCCGCGGCTATTTTACCGGCTCCCGTTTTCGGGTCTTTAAGATAAACCGGATTATATGGCACCGGCTTCGCCCATCCGAAAACAAAAGAACCGCCGCTCACCATAAAAAGAAAAACCGGGAAGACGAACGAACCGAAAAAATCCAGATGCTTGAGCGGATTAAAGGTAAGCCGCCCGGCAAGGCGCGCGGTCGGGTCGCCAAGATGTTCGGCGACATAGCCGTGCGACAGTTCGTGTATCATCACGGAAAATATAAGAACCGCCAGCTGAAAAATTAAAAATGAAATCTGATCCATAGGCTTAATAATACAACAAAAACCGCCAACAAAGAATTCATTAATATTCGTCGTAAAATTCGTCCCACAATTCGTCGCGCAAAATGTTAACAACTTGTGCGATCGCACAAGTTGTTAACATTTATGAATTCTATTGAAAAAACCGGCTAAAACATTATAATGACGTTAGCGATAATTAAATCGTGTCCCCGTAGCTCAATGGATAGAGCGCTTGGCTTCGAACCAAGAGGTTGCGGGTTCGACTCCTGCCGGGGACACAATGACAAGGCAGGTGGGGAACCAAGAGGATAAGATTGATTCATTCGGCTAAAATAAAATTGAATACATGCCCCTATAGCTCAGTTGGCAGAGCAGCTCGCTCTTAACGAGAAGGTCCCAGGTTCGAGGCCTGGTGGGGGCACCACTTCGCTAAAGCTTCGTAGTGCAAGCACAGAATTATTCCAAGTGTATATTCTTCTCGAACTCGGCTAGTTTTTCCGCCAATAAAGGATGGTTTTTTAAATCCTTGTCCTTTTCCAAAATTTTTACCGCCGCCTCGCGGCTGGATTTTATAAGTTCGAAATTCTGCAAAGCGGACATCGCGTTGTCCGGCAGGCCGGTCTGCTTCTGCCCGATGAATTCGCCGGGTCCGCGCAGTTTCAAATCTTTTTCGGCGAGCTCGAATCCATTCTTTGCTTCGATTATCGCTTTAAGGCGGTCGCCTACCGTCTTCGAGTCCGAGTCCGTGAAAAGGAAGCAAAATGACTGATGTTCTCCCCTGCCCACTCGGCCACGGAACTGGTAAAGCTGCGCCAGCCCGAACCTGTCCGCGCCTTCAATCATCATTATGGTCGCGTTCGGAATATCGACTCCGACTTCAATGACGGAAGTGGAAACAAGAATGTCGATTTTCTTATTTTTAAAATCGTCCATAGTTTTCGCTTTTTCTTTCGACTTGAGCTGCCCGTGGAGCATTCCCACCCGCAGGTCCGGAAATATTTCCTTCGATAATTTTTCGTACTCCTCTTTTACGGATTTAACTTCCCAGAGCGCCAGTTTCTGATAAACGCTGCGCGGCGCGCCTTCGGTTTCCTTTTCCTCGGCGGGGTCTATGCGGGGACAAATGACGAATGCCTGGCGCCCTTTCTTAATCTGCTCGCGGATGAACTGATAAGCTTTGCCGCGGTTTGCCGGCGCGACTATCTTGGTCAATATCGGCTTTCTACCCACCGGCAATTCGGTGATTATGGAAATATCGAGGTCGCCGAAAATCGTCAGCATCAGCGTTCTTGGAATCGGCGTGGCCGACATGCTAAGAAGGTGCGGTAATATCTTTCTGCCATGAACCAGTTCAGCGCGCTGACGAACACCAAAGCGGTGCTGCTCGTCAACGATGACCAATCCCAAATCCTTGAAAACGAAATCTTTTTGGATGAGCGCGTGAGTGCCGACGATTACTTTCAGCGTTCCCAATTCTATTTTCTTTTTCAATTCTTCTTTTGAAATAGAACTTTCTAGGTCGTTCTCGTAAAATATTTTCGCTTCTTTTGAAACAAGCAGGCCTATCTCCGGCTGTTTCTTGAGCGGCAATCCGGCGAATATTTTTTTAAGCGTCTGGAAATGCTGGCGTGCCAATATTTCAGTCGGCGCCATAAAAGCGCTCTGAAGCCCGTTGTTGGCGGCAAAAAGCGCGGCGACCGCGGCAACGACGGTTTTTCCGGAACCGACATCGCCCTGTAGCAGCCTGTTCATCGGCGTGGCCTTGCCGATATCCTGGACTATTTCCCAAAGAGATTTTTTCTGCGACGGCGTCAGCTTGAACGGCAGCGCGTCCGTTATTTTTTTTAGGTCATTAACTTCAACCTCTATTGGCGGAGCTTTTTCCTTTGCAAGTTTCAGTTTGTGCCCGATGTTCATCACTTGCAGCAAAAACAAATCTTCGAACGAAAATCTTTTCTTTGCGGCAAGCGCGGCGTCTTCGCTCTCCGGAAAATGAATTTCGCGCAGAGCGTCGTTAATTTCCGGCAGGCCTTCGGATTCGAGAGTTTCTTCGGGAATCCATTCGGGTATGTCGCCTATGCTTTTTAAAATCGGCTGCACTAAAAATCTGATGCCTCTCGAGGTCAGCCCTCTTGTTTCCGGATAAACCGGCACAAGGCGGCCAGTATGATTCATCTCCGATTTCATGCCACTGCTTAATTCATAAGCCGGATGAGAAAGATATATCTCATTATCTCCGACGGAAACTTTTCCGGAAAAATTCGCCGAGCGCCCCGGGCGGAGAGTGTTGACGAGATAGGGCTGATTGAACCAAACGGCTTTAATTGTTCCTGAGTCGTCGCGTATCAACGCTTCCGTAACCACAAGGCGCCGCCTGAAACTTCGGCGCATCTTTATATCCTCAACAATGCCCTGCACCGTAACCTGCTGGCCCGGTTCGAGATTGGCGATGGAAACCACTTCGGAAAAATCCTCGTAGCGCGAAGGAAAATGCCAAAGCAAATCTTTTATCGTAAAAACTTTAAGCTTGCCGAGGCTCTTGGCGAATCTCGGCGGAATTCCTTTTATTTCGGAGAGAGGAACTTGAAGGTTGATGAATCCCATTTTATAACCCGCTTTCGTCACGAGATGCGACCGTTTCGAGCCTCGCCTGCGCCGAGGCTTCGGCGGGCAGGGAAAACCCCGCTTTTCGACGAAGAATAGTTTTAACTATTTTGAGGAGGAGTAAGGGGTTTGCAGCCGAAATGGTAGTCATCGCAGTAGAAATTAGGATTATGGAATGGGGTTATCCATGTGTTCGCCACATTATATCCGATTTTAAAGATAAAAACAATTAACAGATGTTTTCCTTCTCCTTATCTTTCCTTACTCTTTTCTTTATTTCCCCTTTTCTTCCCTTCTCCTTATTCCTAATTCAAATATGGTACATCCTCGGGCACTATGATATATCATAGTGCCCGAGATTAAGTCTACTGATTAAATTTACGGTATATACAATGTTCCGTATTTTGTTTTAACGCGCCTGCCTCGAGGTCTGGCTCTCCCCGCTTTTGGGTCCCGGCTGTAAACCCTTTTCTTTCGTTCTTTCCGCTTTGGGTAACTCCTATAATTATTTTCAGTCAAAGCTTTCTTGATACCGCTTATTGTCTGCGGCGAAAGCCATAGCTCATTCCCAATCTGCTTATAGCTCTTTCCGGAAGTAATGGCATCTATGGCAGCTGCGCGCATAACTAAATCGTGTCGTTCACCTGAAGTTGAAAGTAGCTCGAGTAAATCCTTGGATGCCGCTATTTTGTGCCAACAATCATTTTCCCATTCCGCCCGCGAACCATAGTCATTGATGGATGGCATAATTGGCAATTTATTTTTACCAAAATCTTTTCTGTTTAATTTACTCATTGCGTTATTTTATCATAATGCCCAGCACTATGATATATCATAGTGCTTAAGAATGGATAGCAAAAGCGATAATGAGCGAATAGCGGAACCAATGAATAAAATAAATGAATGAGGGCGAATAAGAATAATTAGAACGAGTGTAAAAATATCAGCCACTATGACATGTCATAGTGGCTAAGAGCAGATTGTAAAAGCGAACAATAAAAGTGAATATTGAAACGAATACAAAAGGAGACTTGAAGGATATAAGCAGAGATTGGAATGGATGCGAAAACTCCAGGCACTATGATATATCATAGTGCCCGAGGATGGGTGGCAAAAATGATAGTGATAATGTGAAAAATAATAATGTGGGAATAGCAAATGATAATGTGGAAATATTAACGACGTAGTGGATTGAAAAAATAATTAAGAGACAAGGAGTAGGCAGTTCGAAAAAAATATTAAGCGCTATGATATATCATAGCGTTCCAGTATGAATAACAAGAAGCATAAGCATAGGTATAAAAAATAAAAGGTAGCAGGAAATTAAAACAGTGACAATGAAGAGTACCAGGCACTATGATATATCATAGTGCCTAAAACCAATCTCGAAAGTATTTTCGGCCGTGATACCGGTCAATTTCGTCCGACGCAATAAATCCGACTCAATAAACGAGTGGCAGCGAAGAATACCTTGGCACTATGATATATCATAGTATCCGGAAGTGGACGGTGAAAATGAGAAAATGATGGTTATTCAATGCTATATTTTTGGACCAAAAGCACGAAAAAATGACGATGAATGGATTAAAGGATAAGACGAATTGATTAAGGGATAAATAGATTAAAAAATAATTAAGAAGCAAGGAACGGGCAGGGTAAAAAATATTTGGCACTATGATATATCATAGTGCCCGATCGGGGTGGTCAGCTGGAAAAACTGGAAACTAAACCTGGAATTGAGTTAATAAAAAACCGCCGGCTTTAGGCGGATAAAAAACAGATTCCTCGTCCGCCAGTTGCCTGCCTGCGCGTTGCACGCAGATAGGGCGGACTCGGAATGACATGTGAGCGTGAGATATCTTACTGCGGAGGAACTCCTCCATCCGTGCGTACCTGGGGCGTGTTCACCATCGGGGCTGTTCCCTGATTGACTCCCGTGGGAGGCGGAGGCATACCTATTCCCGCAGGGCTGCCAAGCGTTATTTTGACTGCGTCGAAACTAGTGGAAGTTGTTATGTCTTTGCCGGCGTCAACTGTAATTGAGTCTCCTGCCTTGAGGTCGGAGATGCTTATTGCTGTTTCAGTGAAGAGCTGGGGCGGAGTTGGCATATTTGCCATGGAGGGAACGGTGGAACTGCTGCTAACCGGAGCTTTCTGCGCTTTTTGGACAGCTGTTTGATAAGCAGCCATTTCCCGCTGGAAAGCTTTGGGGTCTACAGGTTCGCTCTTTACGAGCTTTGTGCTGTCTGTAACGGTGATTTGGCGGACTGTGGGCAGATTTTCAAATGGATTTCCCGAAAGCGGAGTTTGAAGGGTTATGGTGTTGCCGGAGATGCTTTGTATCGTTCCTGAGACGGAATTCATCACGGGGATAGGCGGAAAAGCCTCCTTCGCCTTATTGAGCTGGGCGGAATATTCGTAACCGGCGCCGAAGTAGCCTATTGCAACACCGACTATGAGAGCTAGCACTATTCCTATGATGGTGGTGTTT
>DATKTR010000043.1:0-16585 GCA_035531015.1 Minisyncoccota bacterium
TTTTGTGATTACATTCATTGTTTAAATTATGGGCCTAAGGTGTTGGCGGCGTCGGGGTTGGAGCTGCCGCAGGAGCAGCAGGAGCTTCAGTTGTTACAAAGCCCATAGTGTTATTAAGTAGGCTGGTATTAAATTTTTTAAGTCTATCGATACCTTCGGCTACCGTTGGTATATCGCCTGTTCTTATCCCTCTAGTCAAACCGTTTTTATAATCGTTGCTGAAATTATCAAGCGATTGCGATTTCAGCTTGGACAAAATAGCCGGAGCAAATTGGGGCGCAGCGACGGCGAATCCATAAGCAACCGAATCAGAAACTTTTCTGAGATTGGCATCGTCCAACCCGAATTTTTCCTTACCGGCCGGGACATTGCTGAAAAGGTCGGATGCCTGCATTTCCGCAACTTCGGCCCTACTGAACTTCTTGGCGAATTCTACGGCAAGTTCGTCTATCCTTTCTTTAGGATCTCCGTTCTTAATAGCCTCGTACATTTCGGAGCTGACGCCAGATTTTTTCTCTATGGTTTTTTCATAATCTATGGCTTGCTTATATGTTCCGAATAATTCTTTAGTTTCTTTTGCGTGAGTTTCGCTCATTTTCGCCATATCAAGAGAACCCCCTTTGCCGAGTATTTTCATGGCCGCAATTTTTTCAGGCGAAGTGAATGTAGAACCTATACCGTGAACAAGCTGTTCTTTCGTCTGGTCACCCAATCGTTTTTCGGCATCTTTTACAAGATTCTCGGTCGTGGCAACAGTTGTTGCCTCAATCGCGCGTCCGGCAAGACGAGATGGCAAACTGGCGACTCGTCCGAAAACGCCCCTGTCGGCACCATACTGCCTGGACTTCTCGGCCAATTTCTGTATGCCCGGTCTTCTCATCACCGCCCCCCCGGCTATAAGACCCCTTCTCTTGGCGAATCCGCCGACTCCTCTGCCGATGCCGGAAGTTACCCATGAAGCGCCTTTAATCGTGGCTCCGGCGAATGTTATTCCCATGGATTGCGCCATAAACAATCCGGCAAAGAGCATTGCTATCATCATTGTCATTTGGAGTAACGGACCAAGCAGGCCGGAAAGAATGTTGCCGGTAATCTGGGAAACGCTCTGTAAAATGGAGGCCGGAGCTATAAATGATATACCTTGGATATTGTTAGGGTCGCTTCCTCCCATCGTCAAAATCGCCAACCAGATAAAGAACAGCACGATAGGCGCGAACATTGTCCATTGTATGAATTTATGCCACCATTTTTGCCATTGCCCCGAAGTCAGGGGAAAAATCCATAACAGCCAGGCCATAGGCATAATGATCAACAGGATTCCGAGATAAACATATCTTATTAGAAGCATTATAAAAAACCCAACAAGCGCTATATCCATCACAGCCAAAAAAATCGTAGGGAAAAACAAATTGGCTATAAAAACCAGCGCAGACCCGAAACTATTTCCAATGCCGGCGAGTACATCGGTCGTTCCAATATTCCCGCTTGTTGCAGCAGAATAGTTGCTTCCCGCCAAAAACATTCTTTGCGGACCGAAACTGTTTATCATGGTGCCCACGAAATTCTCATAAGAACTGCCGCCGCCACTCGGGTTGATACTGTCGAGAAAATAAAGCGATAACGTATTGGAAAAAGTGAGAATCGCTCCTGCAATGACGAGACTGAAATTTACAAGAACTGCCGCCATTACCAGCTTCCAGAGAGTTTGTTTCAGCGCGTAACTTTGGTACCTCAAAATCGTGGCAATAGCGATTATTATTATTGCCAGGACGAATCCAAGGTTGGCGAGGGACAGCGTTATCGTGAAGCCGGACCCGACCATATTGGATTTTATTATGTTCATATTCAGCTGCAGGACCACGCCGATAAAATAGGAAATTACCGGAACGGCTAATCCAAGTATAAAAGCCAATATGTAATTGAGAACTAAAACCGGACCTCCTATGGCCACCGCAAGCACTCCTCCGAAAATAGTGCCAGCCACAGCGGTGACAACGCCGGCAGCATGTGTGGTAGCGGGTACGGACAAAGTCAAAACCGCAAAACACAGAATCAAAAAGACTCTTTTGGCATTAAGTTTTTCTGGCAGGATTTTTTTGATGAAACCAAACATAAATAATGTAATTTATTTTATCCTCCTGATACCGTTGGCGGCGGAGGCATCGTGGTTGGAGGAGGCAATCCGGTTCCGCAGTCGCCATTGGCTATGCTGTTTTGGACAAGAGAACCGAAATATTCCAAAGCCGTCAGCCTGTCACTGGCTGCGGTGGCCGCGGCGGTTATTTGGTTTATGTCCAATCCTTGTATTTGATTGAATATATTCGCGATATCCTGCGAAGATGTGGCGTTAAGCGCGGTTGTTTTCATAGCGGCAAGGTCGTTTGCCTTATTTAATTCCGCTGTCGTAGTGGAAGCAAGCGCATTGACGTCGTTTATTCTTTGAAGCACATTGCTATTGTTCATTGGATATCCGGTAAATGAATTGTAGCTTGAGTTTGAGCAAGAATTTGCGAGTTGATTAAGGAGGTTTAATGTCGAGCTTCCGTATGCCAGCCATTGCGTATCGTTGGTTATGATATCCTGGTTTTGTTGGAAAACGCCTGTTTGCTCAAGAGAACTTATCGCGTAACTTACATTATTAGTTGAAGGAGATATGACTCCGGATGGCGTAGCATTTGCATAAGATGAAGGAGGCGTAGGATTTGCAGCAGCAGTTAGCGAACTCAAACCATATTTTACTACTCTGTTAACGGCGGCATTTACTATAGTAGTAACGAAAGTAGAGAATGTTTTAGCGTTAATTATCGCATTAGGCTGCCAATCAAGAGACTTGGAAAGAGAATCGGCTACGACAGCGCCGGGAGTGGTATCAACGTAGCTGTCGCAGGCGCCGGCATCGTTATATCCAACGCATTTTTGAACAGATAAAAAGCCTTTACTGGCGATAGCATTGCTGTTAGCGGCCTGTTGAGCGGCAATCGCTTTGCTTGTTACGATATCGTTGCCTAATATTACTTGACCGAAAAGATTATTAGTCGGTTGTATCACTGCTCCGTAGGCGGTCCAGGTCTGATACCATGTTCCCTGCCTGAAGCTATTGAAAAAGGCATTGGTATTATTCACCACCTGGTCCAATGTACAGCGTACGTTCGTGTCCGCGTATGGAACAGGCAACAAAGCTACCTTTAACAACGGACCGAAGCCGCTGCAAGCTTGCGGTATTAATTGAGAAATAGCCTGTCCGGCGGCTTTATTGGCCACGTCGTTTAAGAAACCATTCCAATCCGTTATGAACAAAGGATTGCCATTGCCGGCAATCCAGTTAACCACTTCGTTTTGGAGTTCATTTATCGCGATATTAATGGCAACTTGGAGAGCGGTGTTATATGCCCAGTCAGCCGCTTTGCTGATGAAGTTTTTTGCCCAGTTTGCAATGGTTGTGAAGATAAGACCGACATCGGTAACTGGCAAAATGGCGTAAGCGGTTTTAACACCGAGTATATTTTCAAAAAGAGATAGGCTTTTCCCTTCCGGATATTGATAGGAAACCAATTCAGGTTTCACTTTTTGGAATTCATTTTTGAAATTGCTTATGTCGCCATTGATTATTCCGTCACTGTTCTTGAGGACTAAAATCGATTTTATCGGGTCAGTCTGATAATTGGACGCGATTTGAAGAATACTGCTTTGGCTGGCGAAAAATCCCACAAGTGATTTATGAAGATTCAGAAGTAGACGCGGAACAGGAACCGCCTTTAGTTTTTGTTCTGCGGCTCCGAATGCCAGCTGCGACAGAGAAAGCAGTTCCGGAGAGAAGCTCTGGCTATTTATGTTGAGAGAATTCGTGCTGGAAGCCACGTCGACAAGGATTTTATTTACGGCATCAAAATATGCGTTGACGTCTTCCGGCCCATAAGTATTTTCTATTTTCAAATCCGAGTTTTGAATTTTTTCCCCGATATTAATCGTAGTCGTGGCCAGTGCCTGCTGAATCAGCGTAGCAGCATAATTTTCCGTTGGCATATTAAGCAAAGTTGGATCGCCGTTCGCGTCAGGCTGAGGACCATTCGGATTATTGGCTAAAACCTGTTCGGCTAAAGTTCTGGCAAAATTTTGAGTTAAATTGGACGAATCGGCGGAAGTTCCGGCGTATGCTGACTGAGCAGTCATAGAAGCGGATGTTTGCTGTGCATCCGAAGGCAATTTTTCCACGAAAGCGTTTTTACTGACCGTCGAAAGCGGATTCTCTCCTTCAACTTTTAAAGCTTCCTGCTGTGGATTTGTTTTCCCGACGAAATTAAAAGAAACCAAAGTTAAGACACTCGTGATAACCGAGAATGCCAAAAAACCCGCAATCAGTCTTTTTAGGTCCTGTGGGTTCATCCCGTTAATTATAGTGCATTGAACGCGAGAGTTCTAAATTTTTTTATACACATTTACCCCGAGCAAGGTCGAGGGGCTCAACTCATCTTGCCCCCATCTTTTTTGCTATTCCACCTCTTTCGTCATTCCGAGCTCCGCCAGTCGGCGGATGAGGAATCTCAAAAGATTCTTCGGCTTCGCCTCAGAATGACGGGATTTGCATGGGATAGATTGTGCTTTTATTCTTTAAAAAGCGAAGCCAATTTGAAAATATTTTCGAGAGAAAGGTTCTGCGGACGCAATCCGGGCTCTATTCCGGCTTCCGAAAGCTTAGCCCCGGCTTCTTTTTTGGCAATTCCGAGTCCGCCGGAAAGATTATTGAGTATAGTTTTTCTTGGCTGGCTGAAAATCGCGCGTACCATTTTATAATATGAAGACGATTTTGTTTTTCTCGCCGGCACGGGCCTCAAAACAATCGTCGCGGAATCGACTTCCGGCGGAGGATTAAAAACGCTTTTAGGTAAAATCATCGCTATCTCGGGTTCGGCCCAAAATTGCACGCTCGCCGCAAGGCGATTCATCCCACACATAAATTTGTTATGTGTGGGATTCATATCATCAGATTCTTTGTTGCAGCCGTTTTTTTTGGCATGAGCACAGATCCGTTCGGCTACTTCCTTTTGTATCGTCAGCACCGACACGGCGGGTTTGTTTTCCAAATCTCCCAGCGTCCGCAAAAGTTTTCCGGTTATGTAATAAGGTATGTTGCCGATTAGTTTATAACCGTGAATTGCAAATGATGAATTATGAATAATGGAAGGAAGCAATTTCAGGGCATCACCGCAGATAATTTCGACACTGTTGTTCGACTCGAATTTCTTTTTTAAGAATCCCGCTAATTGTTCGTCTTTTTCGATTGCGATAATTATTATTCCATTATTCTTTATTCCTGATTCATTATTCAGTATTTGTTCCGTGAGCTCGCCGTGCCCGGGTCCGACTTCAATAATGAAATCGTTTTTTTCCAGCTCGAGAAGCGACGCTATTTCTTCAAGCGCTTGTTTGTCCGTAAGAAAATGTTGTCCGAGTTTTTGCATAATTGTTTTGATTTCCAATTCTCAATTTTCAATGAATGTCACAATTTAGCAATTTTCAAATACTGAAAATTAAATAATTGAAAATTTATTGTAAATTGTAAATTGATAATTTTAAATTAATTCCGTAATTTTAATCCAGCGTAATATAGCGCTCTTCGTCGTCCAAATCGGAGATATTATTGTTTCCCGAAACAAGGCTTTCGAACTCGACGAGTTCCTGCGGAATTTCTCCGATGAAGCGCGAGGGTATGTCGTAGAAGCTTATGGAGAGCTCTTTCTTCGCCCGCGTCATCGCCACGTACATCAGTCTGCGCTCTTCTTCCGTTTCATTCTGCGACGAGACCGAGCGGCTGTGCGGCAAAAGTCCTTCGTTGCATCCCGCGATGAAAACATAATCGAATTCCAAGCCTTTTGAAAGATGAATGGTCATTAAATTTACGGCGTATGGCGTATGGCTAATGGCTGATGGTTCTTTGTCATTGGCCATATTGTCCATCGGCTGGAGAAGCGCTATCTGTTCGAGGAATGAAGGCAAATCCGTAAATTCCGAAGCGAAATGGAGCAATTCGGCTATGTTTTCCCTGCGTTCATCGGCATTAAGAAAATTCCTGCCGACGATGTCGAGATATTCCGTCGAATCCAAAAAAGAATGTATGAGTTCCGCAGGAGAAGCCGACGATTCGTCACCGTAAAGAGTTTCGCGGAATTTTGAAAACCGCCCCTTGGCTATGTTTTTTTCCAGACGTTCTTTGCTTACTTCGTCTTTTGGATTTTGCGCGTAGCGGAGAGCGGCGACGATATCTTTTATTTCCTTGCGTTCGTAGAAGCGGAGCCCGCCGTATATCCGGTAAGATATTCCCTTCTCGATGAGTTCCTGTTCGATTGCGCGCGACTGCGCGTTAGTTCTGTAGATAACGGCAATACTTGGAATTATGAATTGTGAATTATGAATAATGGAGTTTTTGTTTTTGGCTTTGCCTTCAGTTAATGTCCTTAATTCATTATTCATTATTCTTGATTCAATCTGCCCGGCCATCCAATAAGCCTCGTCTTCCTCATCGGCAGTTTCCGTTATTCTTATGAAAGCGCCGTTTTCTTTTTTCGTCCACAAAGTTTTCGGCTTTTGGTTTACGTTGTTCGAAATAAGAGACGAAGCCGCTTTGATAATGTTTGACGACGAGCGATAATTTTCTTCGAGAAGAACCACGTTCGCTTCCGGCCAGTCTTTTTCAAAGTCCATGAATATGCTGAAGTTGGATCCGCGGAAGCTGTATATCATCTGCTGGTCATCGCCCACTACGGAAATTCTCGGCGAATCGCCGACCAAAAGCTTCACAAGCTCGTACTGCTTGTTGTTAAGGTCCTGGTATTCGTCTATCAGTATATGATGGAAGCGCTTCTGATATTTTTTGAGAACCTCCGGATGTTTTTTAAAAATATCTGTTACTTTTTCTATCAGGTCATCAAAATCGAAGGCATTGTTTTTTTGAAGTTCTTTTTCATACCGGTGGAAAATTTTAATAACGAGCTCGCCGTCTTCCGGAGATTTTAAAATTTCTCCCCGCGAAACGACGCCGTTCTTCAGCCTGGAAATTTCATGGGAAATTTCTCCGGCACCCATATATTCTTTTTCCTTGTCTTTGGAGAATTCGGTTTTCAGAAGCTTCCTTATTATTTGCATCGAATCCGAGGTATCGAAGATGGCAAAGTTGTGGTCGCGTCCGGCCAATTTTGCTTCCACTCTTAATATTCTCGCGCCAAGCGAATGGAATGTTCCGATAAATGGCTTACGGATTATTGTAGATGGCTTATCGCCATTCGTTATTTGCCATTCGCTATTTGCTACTCTTTCGGACATTTCCTTGGCCGCCTTGTTGGTAAAAGTCAGCGCCAGAATCTTATCGGCTGGCACGCCTTTTTCTATAAGATAAGCGAGCCTCCCCGTTAAGGTGCTGGTTTTGCCCGTGCCGGCTCCGGCTACTATTAATAGAGGCTTATCATCGGCTTGGACGGCAAGTTTTTGCTGAGGATTAAGGTTAAATTTCATTGTTTCTGTCGCAAAATAAATGACTTAGTTTTCCACATGGGCATCTCGCCTAATTTGCCCATTTCTGCTAACTTTACAGGCATTATTAGCATCAATAGTATCATAAGACAAGCAAATAAGGCTAAAAAACCATTGGGAATGGCTCTTTTTTTGTCTTTTATATCGATTTTTTTGAGCTTTATGGCTATCGGAAATACCTCATATCAGAAGCATATCGGTATTTTAGGAGGCTCAACCGTATCGGCAGCCGAACCCGATTATTCCGTAGACAGCTCGGCCATGCTGGCTTCAATGCCGGCAGTTGTCCACGCAGAGACAATTTCGACGTCTAGCAGCGGCATCATTGAAGAAGGAATAATGGAAACAGCTTTATTTTCCGGTATGGAATTCGGGCATACTGGCCGGCAGAATGGAATTCAGATATTAAGTTCTTCGACTGCCGAAGGGCCGTATATCGCGGGATATTTTGCGATGCCGGCTAAAGGTTTCAATTGGGGAAGGCTCCATCCGCATAATGCTGTCGACATAGCCAACAACTGCGGAACCAAAGTTACGGCGTCGGCCGACGGCTTGGTAATCGAAACGTCAGCGGGTAAATGGAACGGCGGCTATGGCGACTATGTTTTACTTTCACACCCTAATAGCACAAAAACAAGATATGCCCATCTCGAAAAAGTTCTAGTTTCCGTGGGGCAACGCGTTAATCAAGGAGAAGTTATAGGATTGATGGGAAAAACAGGCAACGCAACCGGATGCCACGTTCATTTTGAAATAATCGGAGCGGCAAATCCATTTGCTTTTCGTTAGGCCTCGTCTCTCAGTCTGTAGCTGAACGCTTCCGCCAGATTGCCAGATGACATCTTTTCGGTTTCATCGATATCGGCTATTGTGCGCGCTGTTTTTAAAAGGCGGTAGTATCCGCGTGGAGAAAGGCGCGCCTTGTCGAGCGTCGCGATGAACTTTTCCGCGGAAGCATCCATGTTGGCGAATTCCTCCGCTTGTTTCGAACTCATTTCGGCATTCGTCCTTATTTTGAGTTTTTTGAACCTTTCGGACTGTATTTTTCTGGCAGATTCCACTTTATTTTTTATTTTCCCGCTTTCTGGTTCGTAAGTTTTTTTATCTATCAACTCCCCTGTTTTTACGCGCGGCACCTTTATTTGCAAGTCTATGCGGTCGAGAAGAGGGCCCGATATTTTTTTCTGGTAGCGGATAACTTCGTACGCGGAACAGCGGCATTCTTTTTCCGCGTCGCCGTAAAAACCGCAGGGACAAGGATTCATTGCCGCTACCAGCGTGAAGCGCGCCGGGAAAGTAAGCGTGTCTTTGGCTCGGGCTATGTGAACTTTTCCCGTTTCAAGCGGCTGCCGGAGGGATTCAAGTATATTTTTTTGGAATTCGGGAAGCTCATCCAAAAATAGCACGCCGAGATGCGCCAGGCTTATCTCGCCCGGCTTTGGCTGCGAACCTCCGCCGACAATCGCGACCACGGAAGCGGTCTGGTGAGGCGATCGGAATGGGCGGCGTTTCATCAAGCCGGATTTGTTTACTCCGGCTGCGCTGTATATCTTCGTTATTTCAACGGCTTCTTCGATTAGTACGTCGGGCAGAATGCTTACCATTGCTTGAGCCAGAAGGCTTTTCCCCACGCCAGGCGGCCCGGACATAAGCAAATTATGCCCGCCGCTCGCCGCTATAGTCATCGCGCGCTTGGCGTTTTCCTGTCCGCGTATTTCGGAAAAATCGGGTATGTAATTCCCGTCATCTTCCGTGTCGTCATTCAGCCCTCTGAAAATTTCAGGAATGGCAGGTTTCTTTTTCTCCAAAATTTCAATCACTTCCTGGAGAGATTCCACGGGAATGACTTTTATATTTTTTATAACAGCGGCTTCCGAAGAATTCTCTTTCGGCAAAAAAAGATATTCAAATCCCCTTTTGCCGCCCATCTCGGCGATGTTAAGCGCTCCATTCGCCGGACGGAGCCGTCCGTCCAGGCTAAGCTCGCCGATGAAAATTTTATTCTCCGTTTCGAATTCGCCGAGTTGTTTTGTGGAAAGAAGATATCCGAGCGCTATCGCCAGGTCGTATTGCGAACCCGTTTTTTTGACGTCGGCCGGCGCAAGGTTGACTGTTATTTTTCTATTTTCCCTGTTCGGCGGTTTTGTTCCGGAATTTTTAAGCGCCGAGTTCACTCTTTCCTTTGCCTCGTTGAGAGCCTTGTCCGCAAGGCCGACTATGTTGAAAGAATGAAGGCCGACATTCAAGTCGACCTCCACTTCTATGAGTTTTGCATTTATACCTTCAAGCTCCGCCGAATAAATCTTCGCGACGCTTTTTTCCATTTTATTTTCACTTTTCCTGTTTTTTGCAGTCAGAGCAAAATTCTGATTCCGGAGCCACATCAAGCACCTCATCGGATATTTTTCCGCCACACTTTCCGCAGATCCCGTAAGTGCCCATGGCGACTCTGTTGAGCGCCATATCAATTTCATTAACTTCAGCCTTGAGCGCCGTGGCAATGGACATTCTGTTCGAGTAAGATTCCGATTCGTCAGCTTCTTCATCGCCATGGTCTATGTCGGCGCCAAAATCTTCAGCTTCGGAATATTTTTTGATTTCCCCTATCAGCCTTTCTTTTTCAGCCCTCAATTTTTTTTCATAAGCGGATAATTTTTCGTTTGTCATCATAACTGTAAGGGTACTTAAAGCAAAAAATGGCGTCAACCTGTGTATAAAAAAGAGCATGAGCAAAATATGCTTCCAGAAGCATTTCACCGGAAAGCAATATTATTTACATAATAATTATGCCATTTTGTCAATCTATCAAAGATATGTTCTTTCCCTGTTCTTTGCAAGCTATTTCTTTAGCCTCGCCCAGTTCGGAATCTCTCTTGGACTGCCGGTTATGGTGTTGGACCTGCCCAAATCATATCCTATCGGCAAAGATTATCGGCAAAAAGCCTTTTTCCGATTAATGTGCAAAATTGCCGATAAACTGTTAATAAATTGCCGATATAAAGGGAATTTCCGATGAGTCTGTTGATAAACTCCTCTTTTGGCAAACATTTTGACAAACATTTGATAAATACAGAAAACTGATAAAGCTTGAAAAATATACATTTTCTTAAAAAAACACGTTTAAATTGTTTAGCGCGAAACAATATTTACAAATTTGTATAAAATGTTTAGCGCTAAACATTTTATACGGATTGGAATAATCATATATTTTTTGTAATTAATGTTTAGCGCCAAACAATTTTTACAAAACTAGACACACAATTTGCATAATTTTTTGTTTACATTGTTTAGCGCTAAACAATGTAAACATTTTGATTTTGTTTGTTTTCTGGCAATGGATTAAAATTGCAATTAAATGGATAATATTTCTGTCGGCAGATTGGGCGAGGATCTGGCATGTCAGTATCTTTCCGATAAAGGTTATCGATTTCTTGGCAGGAACTATCGAAAACCATGGGGAGAGATCGACATAATTGTCAGGGCGAAAAATAATACCCTGGTCTTTGTTGAAGTTAAGGCATTAAGCGAGAATTCGTACGAAGGGCTTTCTCCGGAAGATAATCTGACATCGGCGAAACTTCGTAAATTGCAGCGTACCTGCCAGAAGTTCGTTGCCGTTAACCCGGACTGGATTAGGGGAGACAGGGGATGGCAACTAGATTTGGTTGCCATAAAAATTCCAGCCGGCATCGGCAATCCGGTTTTGAAAAATTGCGAAATTAATCATTATGAAAATATCTGATTACTATTGACAAAAGAGCATAAAATTATTCTAATAATATAACTTGACGTTTGTAAAAATTATCTATACTATATGAGTATCGAATCCGCCCTAGTAGCGGATTTTTAAATACCACAGGTCGCCGATTGAAATAAAAAAATTAAATAAAAAATGCTTAACCTAAAAGATCTCTCAAAAGCCATAAAGCAGGTTGCCGAAGAAAAGGCACTCGACCCGAAAAAAGTTCTTGAAGTCGTGGAGTCGGCCATTGCTGCCGCCTACAAAAGAGAATACGGACAGCGCGGAGAAATAGTCAAAGCGAAACTCGACACCAAGACCGGAGATTTGAAATTCTGGCAGGTGAAGACTGTCGTTGACGAAAGCACTGTGCGTTTCGTGGAAGAAGGCGAAGAGGAAAAAGAGGAAATAGCCGACGAAACGAAACTGCCCCGCTACAATTCCGAAAGACATATAACTTTGGAGGAAGCCAAAAAAATATCCGCCCAAGGCGGGTCCGCCTCAGGCGGGAAAAAGGACATTGCCATCGGAGAGGAAATTTCTTTCCCCTTGGAGGACAAAGAGGATTTTGGGAGGATAGCCGCGCAGGCAGCCAAACAGTCCATTTTCCAGAAACTGCGCGAGTCTGAAAGAGACTCTATCCTTAAAGAGTGGCATGACAAAGAAGGACAGATAGTCAGCGGATTGGTCCAGCGTTTTGAACGCGGGCACGTTTACATAGATCTCGGCAGGGCATTCGGAGTGATGTTCTCCAATGAATCTATTCCGGGAGAACACTATCGCGTGGGGGAACGTTTGCGCTTTTTGGTTCTCGCCGTTCAGGAGGACACGCGCCTGCCAGGCATAATACTTTCACGTTCGCACCCGAAATTCGTAAGCAAGCTTTTCGAACTTGAAGTTCCGGAAGTAGCCGAAGGAGCGGTTGAGATTAAAGCCATCGCCAGGGAGCCCGGCAGTCGAACCAAAATAGCCGTCGCTTCAAATGCCGAAGGCGTCGATCCGGTCGGAGCACTCGTTGGGCAGCGCGGAACACGCGTTATGGCCGTCAACAACGAGCTCGGCAACGAAAAAATAGACATAGCCGAATGGTCCGACGACCCGGCAAAGCTCATTGGCAACGCTTTGTCTCCGGCTAAAGTAGCTTCGGTTGAAGTAATGGAAAGAAGGGAGGCAAGAGTGTATGTTCCCGAAGACCAGCTGAGCCTGGCTATCGGCAGGAGCGGGCAGAACGTCCGCTTGGCAGCGAAGCTGACCGGATGGAAAATAGACGTTCGTTCGCAGGCCAGGCCGGAAGAAGCGCAGGAGGGCGGAACCGCTTCTATCGCCGACGAATCCGAAGAAATAGACGCGGCCGACAATGCCGACTAAATAGCGCCTTGCAGATTTATTACTTAACTATAAAATTACAACATGAGAAAACTTGAACCAGTAAGCCAATATCTTATCCCGACAGTAGTCGAAAAGACGCAGTACGGCGAACGGTCGTACGATATTTATTCGCGCCTACTCAAAGAGAGAATAATTTTCTTAGGAGGGCCGGTTAACGATGGTGTCGCGAACTCGGTTATCGCCCAGCTTCTTTTCCTTGAACACGAAGACCCGAAAAAGGACATTAAGCTTTATTTGAACACGCCTGGCGGCTCGGTGACTGCCGGCATGGCCATTTATGACACGATGCAGTACGTCAAACCGGACGTAGTCACGATGTGCGTCGGCATGGCCGCTTCAATGGGAGCCGTTCTTCTCGGAGCCGGAGCCGAAGGCAAGCGTTTCGCTTTGCCGAATTCGGAAATTCTTCTTCACCAGGTTATGGGCGGAGCCGAAGGACAGGCGACCGAAATTGAAATAACCGCGCGTCAGATAATAAAGATAAAAGACAAGATAAACCACATTCTTTCCAAGAACACAGGCCAGCCTCTCGCCAAAATCGAGAAGGACACGGACCGCGATTTCTATATGACTCCCGAAGAAGCCAAAGAATACGGCCTTATCGACGAAATTATCAAAAAGCATAAATAATTGCGAAGGCAGAAATCGATAAAGCAAAGGCCGCTGAAACCTGCCTGCCGGTAGGCAGGAGCGGCTTTTGTGTTAAAATCAGTTGATATGAGTAATATGGATAAAAATGAAGCGATAAAGAATGTTTTGACGCGCAATGTCGAAACGGTTATAGACAAAAATCATCTTGAGAATGCCCTCAAGAGCGGAAAAAAATTAAGAGTCAAACTCGGCATTGATCCCACTGCTCCGGATTTGCATCTCGGGCACACAGTAGTTTTGGAGAAATTGCGCGAGTTTCAAAAACTCGGGCACAAAGCCGTGCTTATAATGGGCGACTTCACCGCGTCTATCGGCGACCCGAGCGGAAAATCCAAAACAAGGCCTCCGCTGAGCGACAAAGAGATTAAAAAGAATATGAAAACCTACCTGGACCAGGCCGGTTTGATTATCGATGTTAAAAAAGCCGAAATCAGATTCAATAGCGAATGGCTTGGAGCTTTGCGCGGAGCGGAGATACTGAAGCTTTTAAGCAAAGTCAGCGTGCAGCAGATTTTGGAAAGAGATGATTTTAAAAAGCGAATGGCGGAGCAGGCTTCGATACGCGGACATGAACTTCTGTATCCGATAATGCAGGGGTACGATTCGGTTGCCATTAAGGCAGATGTCGAACTTGGCGGAAATGATCAGACTTTCAATTTGCTGATGGGGCGCCAGCTTATGGAGAGGCTTGAAATGAAACCGCAGGATATATTGACGGTGCCGCTTTTGGTGGGATTGGATGGAAAGCAAAAGATGTCCAAGAGTCTTGGCAATTATGTCGGAATCAGTGAATCTCCGGATGAACAATTCGGCAAAATTATGTCGCTAAACGACTCGCAAATAATAGATTACTTCCTGCTGGTGACCGATGCCGGCGAAGATACGATTAAAAAATATGAGAAAGACCTTAAAGATAAAAAAGTTAATCCCAAAACTATAAAAGAAGAATTGGCAAAGCTGATAGTTGCGCGCTACCATGGAGAAAAAGCCGCCATCAAGGCAAAAGAAAATTTTGAAAAACTTTTCGTTAAAAAAGAATTTTCCGGAGAAATGCCCGAAATAATTATTTCCACCGACGCTACTTCTTCTGGCACTGTTGCGAACCTTGTAATTAAATCTAAAGTCGCAAAAAGTAATAGTGAGGCGTGGCGATTGATTCAGCAGGGAGCCCTAGAAATAGATGGTGAGGTAATAAAAAATCCAAGAGCTAAGGTTGAAGGTAAGGTTGCCAAAATCGGCAAGAAAAACTTTTTCAGAATAAAAATAAAGTGAGCGGGTAGGGAGAATCGAACTCCCGGCTTTAGCTTGGAAAGCTAAGGTATTGCCACTATACGATACCCGCAGATTATATTTGTTTAACCGATGATTCAATCCACCCCATTATTTTTCTATGTAGACCTTTAACGCCGGAGGGCAAAGTTCCTCCACCTCTAACATATAAATGCGCTGTGCCATAGGGGAGTTTCCTCTTTTTTGATTCTAATTTGTTTTTTCGTATATCTATATTCGTTTTTATAAATTGCTGAGGCGGGATGTTCAAAGTCTCAGACCAAAAACTCAAAAGTTCATTTATATTATGATCTGGATAGCCATGAATTGCCACTCTAATATGGTTGATGTCTATTTTACCGAATTCTCTCAACCATTTAACGGCAAGCTTGAGTATTGCGGGGTCAGAATTCACTACTCTTATTTCTTCTTGCGATTTAGAGCCTTCGCCAAGGTAAACCCCAATCCCAAGCATGAATATATCTCTCTTGGATAATTTTCCTATATCGATATCTGCCTCCATTTTCATTTTCGCAATATTTTCAAATTTCAGGCGGTGTTTGTAAAGTGCGGATTTTAACTTTGCCATTCCCACTTTTTTAACCACTTCTTTATTAGGCTTGAAGGGAATTTTACCAAGCCAATTGCTTAATGTACTTTTAGAAACACCAATTTTTTCACCTATCATCCCATACGAATATCCGGCGATTCTCAATTTTATAGCCCTATCTCTTAATGTGTCCATGTATCATATATTAGCATATGATGTACAGCCGTTCAATAAAAGATTTACACAAACCTTCCCACACTAAATACAGCTGCAAAGTTGCCAAAATGCCTAAAATCAGCTAAAAATAATCAAACAATAAAGGCTTAATAATACTGCTAAATGTCCTATTTCTCGCGACAAACAAAAAATTTCATCGGCGTTACCGTGCTGGCAATGATCGCGGTTCTTGCCTTCAGATTCATGTCTTCGTCCGGAATGCCAAAAGAATTTATTGACGCTAGAATTCAAGGCGCCACCATCGCGCAGAACATAGTGAATCTTTCTAACCAATCGGTGGATGATATCCAAAAAATAAACCAGCTTGACCAGCAGGGAAATTACACTGAGGCGACGAATGTAGCTCTTGAAGCCATACAAAAAAGCAAAGATATACGAAGCCAGGCAGTCGAGCTTTCCAATCAAGTTTCAATAATGACATCATCGCTTTCCGGAATCCAGTCATTCGAAGCGCGCCAGGCGGCGCTTGAGGCGATATCGAACAGATTAGCGCTGATAAGCCGCCTCATAAATTACAGCGATTATCTCAACCAGCTTTTGCAGGCGCTGCAGGAAAAATTTTCCGGACAAGGCAGCAATCAAAAAGTGGAAACTGTGATAAGGCAGATAAACGATGAAGTTACGGCAATAAACAATTTCAATAACCAATCTACTCAGGCGATGAACCGTTTCGACGCCATAGTTAACGGAAGATAAGAACGTCAAATTAAATTAAAGCGCCCCTTGGTATAGGGGCGTTTTACATTTGGCAGCGAGTCCACAAGAAAAACGAAGTTTTGTTTGTGGCGAGCGAACCAAATGAAAAAATGTTACGCTCCGTGACATTTTTTAATTTTGCCCTGCGTACGCGTCCGATTCTTCTTTTAGCGCCGCGTTTTGTTCCGGAGAATAAACCGAGCCGCCTATGGGCGTAACGGTTTGCGCAAGGTAATAAGCATTGGCTCCGCCACCGTCGCTGACGACAATGAACTTATTTGAGCTAAGCGGAATTATGCTCGTGTCGAAGCGCGAAGGGCTCGGCAGCATCGGCAGGCCGGACATGGTTTTTTTGACGATATCGGCCGTCGTCGTGGCGACAAATTGTCCGGACGTATTTCCCTCCGGCCATGACACCATCCATTTTTTTGCGATGCCGTCCCAGAAATAATTCACGGGAGGAAAAGGCGCCGCGCCGGGATAATCGGTTATGCTTCCGTTGGCGGAAGAAACTTCGAAAACATAAATAG
>DATKTR010000044.1:0-40881 GCA_035531015.1 Minisyncoccota bacterium
CTCTAAAAAACGCGGGCGTGGAAAAGATTTTATTTGTTATAATGATTATTGACATCAATGATCTCAATAGAATTTCCATTCCTAAATATGAAAATAGCTCGATATTTGCGGTCAACTCTGAAACTCCAAAAGCGCATGTGCTTAGGTTCAAGAAGTTCCGTTTCTAAGCTTGGATGAAAGGGGTTTCGTTCAAAAATTCGTTTTTGTTTTTCAAATTTTTTCTTCAAATTTCTTTTCTCCAAGTATACCAGAATTTCCGCGTGGAGAGGAAGAATTTTCATACTTTAAAATAATTTGAACGTTTCAAGCCCTTGCCCAAACTTTCCAAAAACTCCCGATTATATTTTTTGACGGCCTTAAAAGCTTTGATTATTTCTTTGGCGTTCCGGCGGGGAGGCGGACTAAAAATATCCCCTTCCATAATCTGTCGAAGGTATTCATAGCGCAGTTTTTTTTCTATCAACTCGCTATATTCTTTTTTCGGAATGGTGATAGTGGTCATATTTTATATGATAACAAGCGGAAATCGGAAGTCAAACCGCTCTGCCCGCCGAACTACGGGAGTCGAACTTCCGTAGTTGGTAAGAACTTGCTATTTTTTCTCCAAAGCGGAAACTCTAGTTTGTAGATCTGCGATTGTTTTCTGCTGGGCGTCGATTTTATTTTGCATCTCAGCTATCTGCTTGTCTTTTTCCTTCTCCGACGAACTGATTGCGGTAACTGCATCCGTCATCGAGGCGACAGATGAAGTTATGGCATCCGTGCGCTTATGGAGCTCATTAACACCCGAGATAAGCGGGGCGACAAGAGTGGCGTAGTCCACGGTATAATAGTTTCCTTTTACTCCATCGAAGGTCGTTGCGACCGTACCGACAACTTGAGGAAATGCCTTCAGTACATCTTGCGCGATAACGCCGATGTTCTCCTTTTGCGGCTTCGCAGGATCGGCCCAGTTGAAGGTGACTCCGTTTATTAACGACAGCTTATTAAGTGCGTCTGTTCCTGAAATAGGTTCTATATTCTTCTTAAGGCGTTTGTCCGACACGCAACTCACGCTGGAGGAATTACCGATAGTGCAGGTGTATGTACTATAAACAAACGTGGTGCCGTGTAGGTATACAGCATCGCCAGAGCCGGGGGATATGTTTATGTCGCCAGTGGTCTGCATCCACATATTAACACCGACATTATATATAGACTGGGCGCTACTGCCGCCCATCGCAAAACCAGTTCCGTATACCCAGCCAAATGTAGGAGCAGAACCGGATGTAACGTAACCGGAATTATTCGGGAATGTAGATATGTTCGGCACGTTTGATGCGGAATAAACTCTGTTGCCGGCATCCCACAAACCACCGGCGGCATCTAAACCTGTATTTGAATATAAACCATAACTTGCATTACCTTGAATATACCAAGCGCTTCCATTGAAACCTATCGCTCCGTAACCGCTAGAAAGAAGAGTAACGGCGGCACTGGAATATAGATTATGATCCCCGGCTGCGGCATTATTCCAATTGATCTGATACCACGATCCATCGGTTCTGTTTGGATATTGATTTACCCCGTTAGCTAAACTTGCGGTAATACCCCATGTTCCGCTGGCGCCGCCGCCGGTCAGAGTTGGAGAATAGGAGTTATAGTTGCCTGAATTCAGCATTGTATACCATGAATTCCATGTACTATCGATACCATTTCTGATATTGAGGTATGGAACTCCGGAAGCGTTAGTGCCTGGCGAGTTAAATGAAATCTGATACGAAGCATCACCAGTACTCCCGCTTGTGCCATCCCAAGGGGCATAAGTCATAAGGCCGGAATAGTTACCTCCTCCGCCGGCACTGCCCGCTCCAACGAAATCAAACCTAACTCCGTGCCCGCTGGTTGTGGGTAATTTTGTGGCCGCATTACGGTCACCATCTGGCCCATTTACGAAGTTAGTAGCAGCAGAAGTTCCTCCAATACTTAAACTCCCCGCGGTTCCCGTGAGTCCGGCGCCGGAACCGTTGTAAGTGCCACTGATGCTCAGATTACCGGTCAGAGATTCGCCTGAGGGAGTGAATGTGGCGACGGCCGGCTTCCCGCCGAAACCCTGCGCCCCGGCTTCAATGGACACTCCCTGGTATCCGCCAATATGCATCCAGTCATCGGGATAATTTTTGAAAGCAACATACCCGCCCTGATTGTTGTCGTTCATCACGAGACCGGCCCATGTGCCGTTATCCGCCGTATTGTTGAACCCAATTAAGTTGTCAGTATTACTCTGCAATATCTGTGTTACACCGGAAGGCAACGCACCTACTCCAGTTGGAGTAGAAGCAACTATATCCAGCTTCGCACCCGGCCCCGTCGTCCCGATGCCGACGCTCGCAGGAAAGCTGTAATTCCCTCCTCCTGTGTTTGAGCCGAACGCGCCGGCAGAAAGGTTCGCGGCGTTCATTGTGCCGGAATAGGAACCGGAAAGAGTGGTAGCCGCAAGCGTGCCAGAAATATTCAAAACGCTGTTAACAGGAACTATAGTAGGAGTGCCTCCAAAATCATCATTCAAATAAATGTTCCCACTATTGGCATTAATAATAAAATTACCCGTGCTATCGGCCCGGAGCGAGCTTTTTTGCACGCCGCCGAAAGTAAAATACTGCATCGACTGAGTACCTGACGGGTTGGCAACAATTATAGTGCTGTTTGCGAGGCCAACCGTGCTATTTGTCTGTGAAACCGTGAATATGGTCGCGTTAAGGTTGGTCGCGTTAATCGTCGTCCCGGTTATCGTCTGTGCAGCGAAGGAAATTTTGCTTCCGATGAAAAAACCGGCTGCGACAAAAACAAAGACCCCGATTAAGGCGGCAGTTTTATAGCGGCGGAGAAATTTGTTGTTAATCATCGGTTATTGATCATCAATCAATGATCATTGGTTATTATGTTAATTATACAATAACGAAGCCATTAAATATGGTTGGTTATCCACAGGTGGCGGCGGAGACTAGGGCGAGACGGAATACTCCACGCCAATGGTGTCCACCCACGGGCTTTGGAACCGGTTGCTGCCCGGGGAAATTTCTATTTTATATCTGAAATCGTTCCCTGTTTTGCCGGTGACAATGTCTTTATTGAAATAAACCGTTTCGCCGAGTTTCGCCGGAAGCCAGCTTTGCCCGCCGTCAGCCGAAAGGAAATAATTCAGCGCTCCGCCGTTCTCGTCGGCATCAATGCGAAAAACATCCCCGCTTACCAAATCATTGCTCCACTGGTTAAGATTGCTTGATTCCCAAACGACTTTGCTTCCAGCATCGAAGCCAAGGTCGGTAAGCCGGAAAACTTTAGCGGCGCCTTCGCTCATTGCGATTATATAAACTTGGCGGTTGCCGAAACCGGGAACCGTAAATAAAGATTGATTATTGATTATCGCGGAAAATGGCGATTGGTTATTCATTATCGATGATTGGCTATTGACCGCTGATGACTGGTTGCCAATCGAATCCGTAATGTCATTAGCCACGCCGCCTTCTATGCGTACGATTTTTTGTACCGGGCTTTGAGCAGCCGAACCAAGCCACCATGCGCCGTTTTCATAAAATATTTCCGGGTCAAACCGCGTTTCACCTTGCGACATGCCTTCCATAACGCGTTGGGGGAAAAAATTAGAATAATTTTCCGCAATTTTAAATTCCGAATTCGAAATCTCCAGTATGTACGCCTGGCCGATGTAGGCGGCGTACACCGCGAGAATTTTGTCGTCTGCAGAATCATAGCCGAAACGGATTGTTCCCGGATAAATAGACGAGAACAACGGTTGATTATTAACCATTAATGATTGAAAAGAGCCGGCTGAATATTTAAAAATTTCGCCGCTGTACGCGCTGCCGTTTTTTTCAACGATACCTGCAAGGAGAACACTGCCGGCTTTACCGAGAGAAACGGATTGTTTACTGGTTATTCCCGCCGGTAAATTTATTTTACTTAATAAAGACGGAGAATTTTCGGGAAAGCTGTAGATGGTTGAATCGGCGAGGACTAGGCATTCGCCATTGGCGCAGGCGAGGGAACTTATAAGTCCCATAGGACTTATAGGACTTGTATGTCCTATCGGCCCGGCGACGATGCCGCCGTCGACAGTCGCCGCCGCGATGACCCAAGCGCCGGATGACTCATCGTAATCAAGCACGGCGCTCTTGAGCTGATTATTAATCATTACCGCCTTTGCCAAGGCTTCGGTGGGCAAGGATGATTGAATGATCGAGATTGCTTCGTCGCCTGCGGCTCCTCGCAATGACATAATCTTCCCGCTTTTCGCGACCAAAACGACTTCCCTGCCGTTCCCCTTTGCGGCGATTATCGTTTCGTTTTTAAGGCCGGCGCTAAGCGCAGAAACTTCTTTCAAATCATAAGCCGGAGGCAGCGAAATGACGGTTGTTTTCAAATCCTGGTAAGCGGTTGATTTGCTTTCGTCTTTCCACCCGACTCCGGAAAAAAGTTCAGTAAAACTGGCTTTGGAAACAGTAGGCGCGGATGGGCTCGGAACCGCTGCGCTCGGAGGCGGATTTGTGCCGATAGCTTGCTCTACTGCCAGTTGCGCGGCTGGCGTCTTTTCTATCAGCCATTTTATCAGCGAAAAAAGCGCTATGAAGAAAACGAAAACGGCCGCGAGCTGGAATAACGCGTTAAAAAACTTTTGGTATGCTTTTTTGCCACGATTCATTCGAGATAATCAATGATTATTAATCAATGATTATTAATTATTTACTCCACAATCATCTTCCCGACTTCTCCCCTGGCCGCGTGGCCGGGAACGTCGCAATGAAAGCCGTAAGTTCCGGATTTTGGCGCGTTGAAAGTGATAACGCGAGTTTCGCCCGGGCCGACACCGACGGCAAGTGCGGAAAGCGACGGGTCGTCCATCATAAATATGTGCGTCTGGCTGTCGCCCGAAGTTATGGACAGCGTCACGACTGCGCCGGACTTTACCGTGAAGCTCGAAGGCGACCAGCCCGAAGCGGTAACCGTCAGCTTTATGGCCGATGATGGGATTCCATTCGCGGAAACCGGATCGGATTCCTGCGGAGCCTGCGGCGACGACGGCGTAACGTCAAGTTTCGCCGGCTGGCCCGACGGCGCTATCACTTGGCCGCTTGAGGCAACCGGACTTGCGCCCGGAGCGACCGCGGTGCCTTGCGGCGTCTGGATTCCCTGCTGTACGGCAGAGCCCGCACCAGTGCCTGCTCCTCCCCTGAAAACGAGCGCGGCGGCGATGATTGCGATAATTACGACCGCGATAACTGTTCCAATCGTGATTTTGTAATTCATAATTTTATAAATAAAACGTGCTGCGACTTTTAGTTTGTGGTTAGTATAGGACATATTGGACATATAAGTCCTATTCGACTTATTGGTTTTATTCGTATTTCCTGAGTTCGCGGTTTATGATTTCCCGTTTTTTTATTTCATTCCGCTTTTTCGACAAATTTTCATCATAATCTCCCCTGGAAACGAATTCCTTTTCGCAGGCGGAAATCTGGCGGTCAAGCAAGAAATTAACCTGATTGATAAGGCAAATTGCGGCGTTCGCGGCGATTTCAGGGTCGTCGAGATAAGACTTATAGGACTTATCGGTCGGATTGGACTTATATGAATTTCTGACAGTGAGCGCAGCCGGTTCGTCCTTGTTCCATTTTCGCATACCGCGCTGCCTCAAAAAATCTTCGTAATCTTCCAAAAGTTCCTGGAACGAAGCACGCGCCACGCCCAAAAGTTTCAGTTCGCTTTTTTCCGAAGTGGGATTGCTTGAACCTTCAACGATATTTTGCTTCCCCGAACGGGCTGCCTGAACCATTTGGTCGTGCGTTCGGGTATATGTCCTATTGGACGTATTCTGCTTATATGACTTACTGGCCGAATAAGGCGTATTGGTCCAATCAATGTATTTATTGCAAAACTCGACAGTAAAATCATATATAACCGCCGACTGCTGGTAAGATTTTAAATCGCGATAAGACATATTGGACTTATTTTATAGGACATATAGGACTTATTGGACCAATAAGTCCTATCTTACATTCAGCACTGTTCCGTCTTCGTTACTGTTCGTCAAAACATTTCCCCACTGGCTGGCATCATGGCGGGGGGCGACGAGGTGGTAGGAAACGGAATAGCTGGTAGCTGGTAGTTGGTAGTTGGTAGTTGGTTGACCGTAAATGACGATTTGTTTTTTGGCGGGGTTCAGTTCGTACCAAACTCTGCCGTCGAATTCCGGCGTGAGGCTTACGACAATATCCTTCATATCCGTTCCTTCGTCTATCGTCTGCCAGAAGAGCCAGAGGTCGCTGCCTCGTTCAGCTTTATTAAAATCAATCACATAAGAATACTCGTCAGCTCCAATTTCTAATTTCGAATTTCTAATTTCTAATTTTGCCTTTCCGTACGTTTCCACTTTCAGCCCAACCGTGTCCGCTCCGTAAGTCGCGTATTTTATTCCGCCGATATCATACACCGGGTCGATGGTGGTTACGGTAAGCTTGTTTACGCCGGAAATATTGTTTCCATTGAGGTTCAATGACGCCTGGGCGGCGCCGCTTAATGTCCAGTTGCCGCTTACGGAAAGGGTCGCGAAACTCCCACTGCCGGCGCCGCCTCCGACAACGGAATCGACATAGGACTTGGTCGCGGCATTGCCGGCCGCTACCGGCGTGCCGACATTTACCACTCCGGTGAAGTTGCCGGTGCCGGCGACATCGAGCGTGTATCCCGGACTCGCCGTCCCGATGCCGACGTTGCCGCCGCCGTTGAATATGACATTGGGTTTGGTGCCATTTGCGTAAATTTGCATTCCAACATTACCGCTGTGATCAGTGAGAAGCATGTCCGAAAACGCGCCAGCCGGTGCTCCGACGAGAACCGTTCCGTAATTTGAATCGGTATATAATTTTGCCACACCGCTAGTAAAACTTCCTGCGCCAAATCTGATGGCGCCAGCAACATCAAGTTTATCGTTCGGTCCCGTCGTCCCGATGCCGACGTTGCCTGTTGTTGATTGAATCAGAAACTGAGAAGCGCCTCCATTTTGTCCTATGGAAAAATCATTTGCCCCAGTGAACGTAGCAGCCGCAGTGTCGTTAGTCCTGACATCCCAATACCCAGTATTACTTTTAACTCTCAAATAACCATAATGTGTTGTCGGCGCAGAGACCCAGATACCAGCATCAGCAGTGCCACTATTAACTTGCAACAACTGCCCCGGACTCGCCGTCCCGATGCCGACGTTGCCGGTCCCTTTTGGCGCCAGAATCATATTGATATTAGTATCAGCGCCTGCGGATGAAATGGTGACAGCATTTGAACCGGTTGTTCCGCCTGCAAATTTAAGATAATCTCTAATTCCGGTTACGAAGGGGACATAGATAATAGGGTTGTAACCATCTGAGTCGATATCAAAACCACTTGTTGGACTTATATGAAAGTTAGGAGCGTACATAAATAAGGCGGAATTTTCGGACCCCATGATTTTTACCGCACCAAGCGTGCCTCCATAGCCAGTAGATTCAAATGCGAGATTTTGATATGCTCCTCCCGACTTTAGTGTGAGAGACGCATAACCTGCTGGGGGCCCGTCAATCTGAACGTTTCCAGCCACCTCAAGATTCGTACCCGGACTTGCTGTCCCTATTCCCACGTTGCCGTTGAAAAAAGCCACGCCGCCGCTGGGAGTAGTCGTGGTAGCGACTGAAATGGACGCAGGGAAACTGTAATTCCCTCCTCCGGTGTTCGAGCCGAACGCGCCGGACGAAAGATTGGCGGCGGTTATCGTGCCGGAATATGAACCTGAAAGCGTTGTAGCGCTGAGAGTGCCGGAGATGGCGGCGTTGCCGTTAACTGACAAAAGTTGAGTCGGATTGACGGTGCCTATACCCACGGAACCGTCATTCCTGATTGTGAAAACCGGCAAAGAAGTCGGCGTAACGATTTGAAGCGCGAAACTGCCGGTATCGTTGGTGGAAGAAGCCACTATCAGAAGTTTAGTGTTCGCAACCGGGGTGGACGTGCCGACGGCAAGGTTATAAGAAGAATTGACCGCGATGGCTCCCTGTCCCGTTCCGGCGCTGCCCGAAGGACCGATGAAATTTTGCCCATTGGCAACGGTAGGTAGTAAAACCACGGCAGCAAACAGAAAACCGGCCGTCATTAAAAACTTCGGCCGATTTCTTTTTTTGCGCTTATTTTCTTTATTAACCATTAGTCAGTGAGCAAATACGCAAATACCTAGAAGTGTGCGTGTTACCTTTTCTTTTCAAGCGCAGAAACACGTTTTTCAAGAAACACAAACTCATCTCGGCTCACTTTCTCTTTAAGATCGTTTCGAATAAGATGGAGTTCATCAAAAACAACACCAAACTTATAATTCATTTCACCTCTTAGGTCGTCCACTTTTTTATCTGACTTATCTATTTTTTTATCCAACCCTTTGTGCCCCTCGACAACCAAATCGAGTTTTGAATCAATGTGTTCCAAGACAACGCCGAACCCAGCATTAGAAGGAATATTATTTTTTGTATTCTTTTTTTTCATAATGCTACGCTCTACGCCTGATGCCCTATAAGCCTACTTCGCCGCCGGGGGTTGCGTAGTCGGGCCATTGAAGGTGCCGGTGCTCGGCTGGCCGGAAGTTGGCGTTGTTCCTTGCGCCGCCTGCTGCTGTTGCTGGAAAGAGGCCGGATTAGCCAAGAGTTTTGCCATATTGCCGTCGGAAAGCAAAGAACTCCACGCCATTATGCTTTTTTCGTTCAGATAAAGTTCATTGGAAGGAGACCATGCCGATTTGCTCACTTCGACGAGGCTGGTCTGGACGTTGTTGCTCTTATCCACGCTTCTCTGCAAAGTCCACGGGTCGGAAAGATGCGGCTTCGGGAACCACGAAAGTTTTCCGAAATACACTTCTCCGTCCGAAAGGTAAACAACCGAGTAGGGAGAAATTGCGCTTTCAGTTCCATTTCTTCCCATAAGCATCGAACCGAGCCAGATTCCCAGCACGACCAGAACGAGTACGGCGGCCACAACCAACGAACCTCCTATTATTAATATTTTTCTTGACATAGGTTTTTGTTTAAGATTTAGGATTTAAGAATTAAGATTTAAGATTTAGGAATTTTTACTTCATAAATCATAAATCTATATTCTTAAATCATTTTTAATTCGCGACTATTTTTTATTTTGGTTTGATTTTATAATTTTTATCCATACGCTATACCCTCCACGCTATACGCTTACTCCTATTTGGGAACCACAGTCACGTAGCCGACCGGACCTTTCGAAGGGCCGCCGCATGACTTGCAATAGAAAGTGTATTTGTCGGGAGCGGTAACCTGGAATTCGATTGTTTTCTCCACTCCTTTCGGCAGTTGCATCGACAAGCCGTAATCCGGCTGGTAGAAATCGTAATCTTTGTCGACGGCAGTAATATTTATGTGCACCGTGTCGCCGACGTAAGCTATGATGTTGCTCGGGTCAAAAGCGTTTCCGGAAACTTTGATGGTGAAACTGCGGAAATTCGTAGTCGCTCCGGGAGCCGCCTGAACCACGACTGACGGCTTTGCGACATTGGAAGAAACCGTTGAGGTGGCGCCGGGAACCGTGGTATTCGCGGAAACAGGCTGGCGAGTGTCGGATTGCGCCGGTGCTCCGGCAGTCGTGCCCGCGGTCGTACCCGCGGCTCCACCGCCGGTCTGGTTGACGCTGCTCTTGCCAAGGTACCACGCGAAAAACACAACGACTAAAACCGCCACAACGATGCCGCCTATGACCATCATCTTTTGTTTTTGTACGCCGTTATCGAAATGATTCATATTAATTTATTTGTTTTAAATTGCGCCTTTGCTGAATTCTACTATTAAATACCGACAGTGGCGATAAGCCTAATTATCCACAGGCGGTACGGGAACTTGGAGCTTGGTTGGTGGAACTTGGCTTTTGGAAATAGAAACTTGGAGCTTGGCTATTGAAGTTTAGTTATTAAAGCCTGAATTCTTCTCATTAACCGGAGAACCGCGTTTCTAATGTCATCATATTCTTTCGGTGAAATAAGACTTATTTCCAGAGATAAAGTAAACAAGGTCAGAACCTCATTTAAAGAACCCTTTGCAATAAACAAAAATCTTCTAAAGTCAGTCTTACTGCTTCTACCGGCACCCTCCGCAATATTTAAAGCAACGGAAAGGCCTGCTCTTCTTATTTGTTCGATAATTCCAAATTTTTCTTCCTTAGGATAGTCTTTAGTTTTTAAATAAATAATTTTTGTTAAAGCCATCGCCTCCTGCCAAATTTCCAGTTTTTCGTAATTGGGTTTTTCGTCGAGCATTGGATTAAAAAGAACTTAGTTAGTAGAACTTAGAGTTTGGTACTTAGTACTTGGAACTTAAATGACCAAGTTCTAACAACCAAGTTCTAAGTTCTAGTTTAATAAATCGTCGCCCACATATACGTATCGCTGGCGTTCTTGACGCAAACCTGCACGTAGTCCTTCACGCCGCTGCCCGATTCAACTACCCAGAAAGTTCCCCTTTGCGCCGAAGCGCAGGTCGGCTGGGCAATGGTCGTGTTAAGGCGGATTCCGCCGTTCACTTCAAGCGTCTGCCCCGGAGTTGAAACGCCGATGCCGACATTTGAACCGCTGAAATAAATCGTGCTGTTTATCGCCTTCCAGTCCTGCGCCACGCTGCCGAGCGTGTAGGTGTTATTCGATCCCGGAGTTATGTTCGAATCGAAAGTCGCGGCACCCACGCGCGCGACTGAAAGATTCAGACTTTGCAGAAACGACTGCTCGGAACTCGATGAATTATAGGCTATCGTGAAACCCACGCTTACCGAATCATGCCCGGGACTGTTCGCTCTTTTCGTGAATGCCAGATTGGAAACATTTACTTTGTCGGACGTGAGAGCCTGGGCCGCGCCGGCGTCGGTCTGCTGAAGATAAACGGTGTTCCCGCTCAAGTAAATATATGTTGGGTCGATTGTGGACGAAGCCATTCTTAATTTGAGAGTCGTTGTCGCCGTGTCAGCCGGAGTTTCAACTTCGCTTGCGCTCTGTACGTAATATTGAATTGTGTCGAGCAGAAGCTGGCTTTGCTGGGTTACTTCGGCAGTCGCGTTCTGCTTCGCCTGTATCTGCACCGATGAAACCAGAACGGACAAGAAAGAAATGGCCATAATGGAAAAAATGGCGGAGAAAATCAGGAGCTCGATAATGGTGAATCCCCTTTGAGAATCGGAATTTTTTTTGAGCCGCGGAAAAAGCATAATGATATTTGCAATTATATCATACTTTGCTTTTATCGATTAATCGGCGCGTAAGATTTGAAAAACCTCCGGTTTGATTGTAATATTCAGCCGAAACGCCAATAACTCAAATTGCCGTTTTCCACGGCCCTATCGTTCCCGATTTCTTGCAAATCTTCGATTTGCTTGAGAAATCGAGGATCCACGATTTTGTCCCGATATCCAATCGAGACAAAATCGGGACTAGCATTACCTTCTTGTTATGTCCTACAGCGTCTATATTTTACAATCTCTCAAAAACGGTAAATACTATGTAGGTTCAACAAATGGGATTGGGCAACGATTGTTGCGTCACAACGGCGGCAAAGTAATGTCCACAAAAAATGGTCGCCCATGGAAATGCGTATACATCGAGATATTCTCAACAAAAAGCGAAGCATCAAAAAGAGAATTTCAAATCAAATCGTGGAAAAAGAGATTGGCAGTAGAAAAGTTGATAAATAAAAATGGCCCTATCGTCTAGCCTGGTCCAGGACGCTGCCCTTTCACGGCGGAAACACGGGTCCGAATCCCGTTGGGGCTACATTTAAAATTCCAAATTCTAGATTTTATTTAAATGTATCGTTTCTTCGAAATGCTTCCCGGGACGCTGTCCTGGCTCACTCTTTTTCTGGTGGTTTTTCTTTCGTGGTACTGGCCGCCGTTCGTGGCGGTTTTTATCATTTTCTTCGACATCTACTGGGTTTTAAAAACGCTTTATCTTTCTCTGCATCTCCGCTCTACTTTTTCGATAATGAAAAAGAATCTCAAGGTCAACTGGCTGGCAGAATTGGCAAAGAGCGAATCGCATATGGCTAATAGCAACGAAACGCAAGAAAACGCAAAAGCCATAAGCCATAAGCCATCTGCCATAAGCTGGCGCGATATTTACCACCTCGTTATCCTGCCCATGTACCACGAGCCTTACGAAATCGTCAGGGAAAGTTTCGAAAGCCTGGTGAAGGGAAATTATCCGCTGGAAAAATTCATAGTGGTTCTGGCAACGGAAGAAAGAGCTCTTCGGCAAAATCCCGGACAGACCGGCGAGTCAGCCGCCGAAACGGCTAAAAAAATAGAAAATGAGTTCGGTTCCAAGTTTTTCAAGTTCATCGTCACTTCGCATCCGGAAAACCTGCCCGGAGAAATCCCAGGCAAGGGTTCCAACGAAACCTGGGCCGCGAAACAAGCGAAAAAATTAATCATTGACCCACTGGTCAATGCGCAGATTAATGCGGATAAGACGCTGATAAAAACAGATAATATCGGCATAAATCAGCATAGTAATCTGCACGAATCAGCGTTGTCTTACGAGAATATAATCGTTTCCGTATTCGACGCGGACACGCAAATATTTCCCGAATATTTTGGCCGGCTCGCATATGTTTTTTTGAAATCGGAAAACCGGTTGCGCGCGATATACCAGCCGATACCGCTTTTTATAAACAATATCTATCAAGCGCCCGCTCTCGCGAGAGTAATTTCCTTTTCGAGCACCTTCTGGCAAATGATGCAGCAATCGCGGCCGGAACGCCTTACTTCTTTTTCGTCGCAGTCTATCCCGTTCACCGCGCTTCTTGATATCGGCTATTGGAATACCGACATCGTTTCCGAAGACTCGAGAAGTTTTTGGCAATGCTATCTCCGCTATCACGGAGATTTCCGCGTCGAGCCTCTTTTCTATCCGGTTTCGATGGACGCCAACGCCGCGCATACTTTCTGGGGCACGCTCAAAAACAATTACCGCCAGCACCGCCGCTGGGCATGGGGCTGCGAAAACATCCCTTATCTTCTTGAGGGATTCCGCAAAGACCCGCTCATACCCAAAAGCAAAAAATGGTACTGGTCGTTCAACTCGATTGAGGGCTTCCACTCGTGGGCTACCAACGCCCTTATGATTTTCGCGCTAGGCTGGCTGCCGGTCATTCTCGGAGGAAAAAATTTCAATGTTTCGCTGTTGTCGTACAGCCTTCCTTCAATCACGCGCTTTATAGTGGAGATTTCCATGATTGGCGTGGCCAGCGCCGCTTTTTTCAGCATCCTTCTTTTGCCGCCGCGCCCTGAACCGCTTAGATGGCATCAGTACATTTGGTATCTCGTGCAGTGGCTTTTCCTGCCGCTTACGCTTATCGTTTTCGGATGTTTCCCCGCGCTCGAATCGCAAACGCGCCTGATGCTCGGCGGGAAATGGCGGCTCGGATTTTGGGTCACGCCGAAAACAAGAAAACTATCCGCTGGTCTAAAAAATATTTAAATTATTGGATGAGGATATTATCTATCGAAACAAGCTGCGATGATACCGGAATCGCCGTTGTCGAAGCCAACGGTGGATTTTCAAATTCAAAATTCAAAGTGATAGAAAGCCTGGTTAGTTCGCAGATAAAAACGCACCGGCCGTTCGGCGGAGTCGTTCCCGGGCTCGCCAAGCGCGAGCATATCAGAAATTTGCCAATTCTGCTCAAGAAACTTGAGCAGAAATTTAAGATTTATGATTTAGGATTTAAGAACAAAAAACTCATAAATCATAAATCCTCATTCTTAAATCATGTCGATATTATCGCCGTGACTGTCGGCCCGGGGCTCGAGCCGGCATTGTGGGCCGGAATAACTTTCGGCCAAGAACTTTCGGAAAAAACTGGAAAACCTCTTATTGGCGTAAATCATCTTGAAGGCCACCTGTACAGTTTTCTCCTGCCGAAGAAAACTGAAAATCCAAAACGCCAAAAAACAAAATCTAAACAACGTTTGGAATTTGAAAATCGTAATTTGTTATTTCCAGCGATAGCATTGCTGGTCAGCGGCGGACATACGGCCATTCTTCTTATGAAAAATTTGAAGGAGTGGAAACTGCTCGGCGAGACCAGGGACGATGCCGCCGGCGAAGCTTTCGACAAAGTCGCAAGGATGCTCAAGCTCCCCTATCCCGGCGGGCCGGAAATAGAAAAATTGGCAAAGAAGGGAAATCCGATGGCGATAGATTTTCCGAAACCGATGCTTTATCAAAAAAATTACGACTTCAGTTTTTCAGGACTTAAAACGTCTGTTCTGTACCACTTGCGTGGACAGAACACGCTGATAAACGCGGATAAAAACGCTGATAAACGCGGATACATAAAAATCGGCGTAAATCCGCGCGGCAATCTGCGTAAATCCGCGTTTGCGGCTGATATAGCCGCAAGCTTCCAAAAAGCGGTTATTGATGTTCTTACTATAAAGACTATGCGCGCGGCCAAAGAGCATAAGGCGCGTTCCGTAATTCTCTGCGGAGGCGTAGCCGCCAATAAAGAGTTGAAAAAAAACATCGAACAGGAAGCAAAAAAAATGAGGATTAGTTTTTTTATGCCCGAGACCGAATACATAAACGACAATGGCGCCATGATAGCCGCCGCCGGATATTTCGCCTATTTAAAAGGAAAAAAGTCCGCCCGACCTGCCCGCTTCGCGTTGCGAAGCAAGGCGGGCGGGAACGGATCCCGGCCCGTCCGGCAGGCGGGCGCCTCGGGCGGACTTCCAATGGAAGCAAATGGCAGTCTTAATATATGAACGCAACCGGGACGCCAAACGGCCTGCTCGGAATCTTTAGCATTTATTGATGCTTGCGGTATTGATATTAGCGGAAGCGGAATTTGTTAACAATTTGTGCGATAGCACAAATTGTTAACAATAATAATAATTTAACGCCTTGATTATCTATTGTTCTGCTGTTCTGCGCGAGAAAAATCAGCCCTAGATAATATCTGCTTCTTTTGCATTAAAAAATTTAATGTATTGGAGAACCTGCAGCTTGCGCAAAGAATCAATAAACTCTTCTGGCAGAGGTGCTGGTCCAAGCCATACGCTTCTTTGCAACATATCGAACCCAAGGCGTAAAAGTTCGATGCGCAGCCAGTTGCGCTTCTTTTTATGCGCTTCCGGAATATCGAATGAGATAATGATGTTTTTAGATTGTTGTCTGGTTATTCTTTTGCTATGTGTCGGAAAAAAAGAATAAATTTTCTTTGCGATGCGCGCGCGTCCAGCTTTCGTGATTTGCCACATTCCCTTTTTATTTTCGACATATCCTTTTCTTTTGAGACGAGAAAGTGTAACGCGCATTGTTGCGTCTGAAACATTTCGAAAGTTACTTGAAGTTTTTATATCAGACCGCCAGGCTCTTCCGCTAATTTTGGCCCGCATTAAGCGATAACCTCCCGAGTAACTTGATAAAATGGTTAGAATATCATCCGTATGTCCCATTTTTATGTGTTATTTGTATGTTAACATATTGTGCGATCGTTCAAAATGTTAACAAACCGCCGAGTAATTCCGGATAAATGCACGATGAATTGAATGAATGGTAGAAATTGATTAAAATGAAAAATATGCCTGAAATTTTGGAACCGCGATACGACCATCAGAAAAGCGAAAAAGAAATATACGAGCTTTGGGAAAAATCGGGGTATTTTAATCCGGATAAACAGCTTACAGCCCACAGACTACAGAAGAAAGGTAAAAACCGTAGTCCGTCAGCAGTGAACCGTAAGCAGTTCAGCATAATAATGCCGCCGCCGAACGCCAACGGGCACCTTCACGCCGGACACGCGATGTTTGTCACAATCGAAGACATAATGACCCGCTTCGCGCGCATGCAAGGCAAAAAAACCCTCTGGCTTCCCGGCGCCGACCACGCCGGATTCGAAACGCAGGTGGTTTACGAAAAGAAACTGGAAAAAGAAGGGCGCTCCCGCTTCGATATGGAACGCGATGAACTTTACCGCGAGATAATGGCATTCACGCTTGAGAACAAAAAACATATGGAAGCCGAGCTTCGCTCGCTCGGCGCGTCCTGCGACTGGTCGCGCGAAAAATTCACGCTCGACCCGGAAATCGTAAAAGAAGTGAACAACACGTTCGGGAAACTTTATAAAGACAAGTTGGTCTACCGCGGCAGCCGCATCGTGAACTGGTGCCCCAAGCATCAGACCTCGTTCTCCGACCTTGAGATAGAAGATGTCGAACGTAACGACCCTCTTTATTATCTCCGGTACGGCCCGTTCGTGATAGCGACAGCCAGGCCCGAAACCAAATTCGGAGACAAATATGTCGTGATGCATCCCGACGACAAGCGTTATGCAAAATACAAGAACGGAGAAAAAATAAATCTGGAATGGATAAACGGCCCCATCACGGCGACCATTATTAAAGACAAGGCTATCGATATGAAATTCGGGACCGGCGTGATGACCATAACACCATGGCATTCCGCGGCCGACTTTGAAATAGCCCAGCGCCACAATCTTGAGAAAGAACAGATAATCGACGAACGCGGCAAATTGCTTCCGATAGCCGGTGAATTTGCCGGAATTAAAATAACCGAAGCCCGCCCGAAGATTGTCGAGAAAATGAATGCAAAAGGGCTTTTGGTGAAAACCGATGAAACATACCGCCACACGATTAAGACGTGCTACAAGTGCGGAATGGTTGTTGAGCCTCAGATAAAAGAACAGTGGTTCGTAAAGACGAAACCGCTCGCGGCCAAAGCGATGAGCGCCATCAAATCCGGCAAGATAACTTTCCTTCCCGCTCATTACAAAAAGATATGCCTGCACTGGCTCGAAAACATAATCGACTGGAATATTTCAAGGCAGATTGCCTGGGGCATAAGAATCCCCGCCTGGTACTGCCTTTCCTGCTCAGAGACAAGGATAAACCCCGAAATCAAATCACGCTGGTTTTTGGTAAGACACGGGGAAACGGATTGGAACAAAGAAATGCGCATGCAGGGACATTCCGACATTCCTCTCAACGAAACAGGCATAGCTCAGGCAGAAAAAACCGGAAAGATGCTGAAAGGCCACAATATAGACCTTATAATAACGTCCGACCTTGCCCGCGCGAAACAAACCGCTGAAATAATTAAAAAAGAAACCGAGGCTGGAGAAATTTTAATGGATAAAAACTTGCGTGAACGCTCTTACGGCGCAGTAGAAGGCCTGACGCGCGATGAGATATTTGATAAGAACAAATATGAAAACCCTTACACCTACGACCACAAATACGAAAACGGCGAAAGCTACCGCGAAGTCGAAGAAAGGGCATGGAAGGCGCTATCCGACCATCACTCTAACCACAGGCACAGAAACGTAGTTCTGGTCGCGCACGGAGGAACGATACGCATGCTTTTGAAGCGCCTGAAAAATCTCGCTCCGGAAGAAGCGCTCGCGGCGCCTTCAATAAAAAACACGGAGATATTGCAGCTTGATGTAATCGACCCGTGTAAAAAATGCGGAGGGCATTTTTACCGGCAGGACCCCGATGTGTTCGACACCTGGTTCTCGTCCGGCCAGTGGCCTTTCGTGTCGCTCGGCTATCCGAAAGGAAAAGATTTCAAAACTTTTTATCCCACATCGGTAATGGAAACCGCCGGAGAAATAATATTCTTCTGGGTAACGAGAATGATAATGCTCGGCCTCTATGTGACGAAAAAAGTTCCTTTCAAGATGGTTTATCTCCACGGCCTCGTTCTAGATGCCAAGGGCCAGAAAATGTCCAAGAGCAAAGGCAATGTCATAAACCCGCTTGAGATAACGTCGAAATACGGCACGGATGCCTTAAGAATGACTCTTGTCGTCGGCAACACGCCGGGCACTTCTCTCGCCCTTTCCGAAGACAAAGTGAAAGGCTACAGGAACTTCGCGACGAAGGTTTGGAATATCGCCAGGTTTATTCTCTCAAATAAACCTACACTGATTAGTGCTGATAAAAATCCGATTGATGCTGATAATAAATCCGCATTAATCAGCCGAAATCGGCATAAATCAGCGTTGTCTAAGGAGGACAAAAAGAATCTTGCCGAACTTAAAAAAGTGAAAGCAAAAGTTGCCAAACATATCGAGAAGTACGAATTCCATCTGGCAGCGGAAACAGCCTATCATTATATTTGGCACACTTTCGCCGACAAAATAATCGAAAGCTATAAACCCCGCCTTCGTGCCTACTCCGCCGAAGCTAATGCTTCAGCTGCGAAGGCCGGGCAAGACTACGGCGGGCAAGCCCGCCTGAGCGACGACGAAGCAGCCGATGCGGCAGCCGCTTACGCCACGCTTGAAGCGATGCTCATCGACTGCCTGAAGATGCTTCACCCGTTTATGCCATTCGTTACCGAAGCGATATTCCAAAAGTTGGGCACAGGCGGAATATTAATGGTTGAAAAATGGTAATAAATTAGAATTGATTTATGATTTAGGAATTATGATTCATGAATGAGCATTCCTAAATCTTAAATCTATATTCATAAATCAAATGGATTTCTTAACAATCATTCTCGGGCTTTTGCCGGGTTTTGTCTGGCTTCTTTTCTATCTCCAGGAAGACACGCATCCGGAACCAAAGAAAGCGGTCGCGTTGGTTTTTGCTGCCGGAATAATTTCCGCCGGAGTGGCGCTCATTCTGGAAATCACGGCTGGCTGCGTGCTTACGAATCACGTCGCCGACTGCGCCAAAAGCTCCGCGTCGGGAATCAGCCTGACTCCTTTGCTTCTTCTGGTCTATGCGGCAATAGAAGAACTGGTTAAGTTCGGCGCCGTTTGGTTTACGGTTGCCAAAACCAAATATTTCAACGAACCAATAGACGCAATGATATATATGGTGGTGGCCGCGCTCGGTTTCGCGACAGTTGAAAACCTGGCTGCTCTTTACGGGCAATCGTCGCGCCTTTTTATGAACAATTTATTCGAAACAGCGACATTCCGACTCGTCGGCACGACCTTGCTTCACACTCTTACTGCTGCGATAATAGGATATTTCTGGGCGCTCGAAATAAGGAATTTCAAAAGCGGCAAATTCCTGGCATACGGCCTTATTTTGGCAATCACCTTGCACGTAATTTTTAATTACCTTATACTCATCTACAGCAATCTTATTTATCCCATAATTTTCGTGGCAGTTGTCGGGTTCTTCATTTTGGGCGATTTTGACAGGCTTAGAGGCAAAAAGCTATAGAACCCTTCTTGGAAGCATGCTTCAAACGGAATTCCAAGCATTTCAATGTCCAATTCAGAAGAAAAATTTTTTGAAAGTCTTGCAAAAGGCGCCAGCCCGAAAGATGAACATTCTCATCCAAACCGCCATTACAATGTAAAGGACGATAAAGAAGATTCAGAAGAAAAAATGCTTCCTAAAAAGACAAATGAAAACAACGCCGATATGGAAGGAAAACTTACCATAGACGTTTATCAGACGCCGACGGAAATAGTCGTCGAGTCAGCAATCGCCGGAATAAAGCCGGAAGACCTCGACATAAATGTTTCCAGTGATTCGATAACTATAAAAGGTGAAAGGCGCCACGAAGAAGAAATCAAAGAGGAAGATTATTTCTATCAAGAATGCTACTGGGGACGCTTTTCAAGATCGGTCATCCTCCCCGAAGAAGTCGACCCTGACAGCGCAACGGTCAATTTCAAAAATGGCGTTCTCACGGTAAAACTTCCGAAAGTAAGCAAAAAGAAAGCAAAAAAGCTAAAGGTCAACGCAGAATAATCGGTATTAAGTATTAAGTATCTGGTATTAATAAAAATCCAGATACATGATACTTGATACGCTATACATAATACCAACATGAGACAGTGCGCAAAATGCGGCAAAGGTTCAGTGATGGGGGGAACGAGAAAACTCCTTCGCGGACACTACAACCCGACAACAAGATCAAGAAAATATCCTAACCTTCAATTTGCGAAAGTTGACGGCGTAAGGAAGCTTATCTGCGTCCAGTGCATAAGGACGCTGAACAAAAAGCCCAGAACGAAAGCCACGGCCTAAAGCATATCTTTGAGATGAGACTGGTAATCAGGCCGGTTTTCTTTTCGGCTATGCCCGGGGCTGTAAGCATAGCTCGCACCCAGGGCGTTCGGACAGAATGATTGTATGTAATGTAAATAATCATTTTGCTCATCACTTCGGGCTGTAGTATACCGGCAGTACGCATGCATGGGGTGCATGTAGACCGGGTTCAATTCCCGGCAGCCCGACACTAGATTTTGTTAGCGAGGTATGCGCCTTACAAAATCTTGCGCCCCGCCAACGGCGGGGCGCCTGCCTACCTGCAGGCAGGTAACGAATTGTAAACTCGCGATTACGCTCGCGCAATTCTAACGAAAACAAAAACTGCCGGTTTTAGCCGACAGCCTTTGGTGTCCCGCCTAGATTTTGCCCGGTGTTTATTAACCAAGTGGGTGGGCTCAATCTGCCCCCAAGGAGGCAGACGATATCGCCCTCCCTGACAAAATTATTTGATCCGAACTCTAAGCAGGACTGATTAAATTATAGCATAAATCAACGAATAGCGAATCAAGTACGAATATGCGAATTTATAACGTATAATTATTCGTAAATTCGAAACAAATTCGTAATTCGCTGATAAAAACACATGGATAAAAGGACAAGAAATATAGTATTTTATTCGCTTTGCGTAGTATTTGCCGTAGTCGGAACGCTAGTCGTTCTTTACGCACAGGGCTGGCGCTTCGACCTGGAAACATTCGGGTTTAAGAAAGTCGGCGGAATATATCTGAGGAGCTTCCCGAAAGACGCGGATATTTTCATAAACGACAAATACGTGGATAAAAACCCGGGATTGCTCGATAGCGGCAGGTTTATAAGCGATCTTTTTCCAAAAACATATAAGCTAAGCCTTGTTAAAGACGGCTATATCGACTGGACCGAACACATTCAGGTCAATCCGGCACTGGTCACGGAATTGAAATATGCCGTACTGATACCAAAAACCAGCGAGAGCGCTTACAAAGGAGCATTGAAAAGCTTCAGCGCCGACAATAACCAGCTAATAATAAATTCTGGCAATTCCCTCTCCATTGATGGGGAAAAAATACGGGGAGAAAATGTAATTTTCCAAAACGGGGATTCCAAAATAGCACTTGCCGAAAACGCCGCAACCAGGACATATTTCGTGAATTATTTTAACGGAGATACTCCGACTTCAACGATTCTTAACGCGAAATTTTCCGCTTATGGCATCTCCCCGGCGAGCATAAAAGAAATAATCCGCGACCCGAACTCAAGCAGCGGAGCGATATTCGGGACAAGCTCCAAAGTTTTTTACATGGATATACAAACTGGCGACATCTCAACACTGGCGCTTTCGAGCCAAACGATAACCGAAATAGCGGCTTCGCCCTCATGGATTGCCTGGGTTAACTTCGACCCGAAATCAGGCAAATCTAAAATTTCTTTCTACAACCGTTCTTCGAATTCTGTTCAGAATGAGGCTGCGATACCGGGGACTGCCGCCAAAATATCTTTCATAAAAGAAGACATAGTTGGCATATTGCAAACTGACGGCGGCTTCTATACTGCTTCTCCCAACAGCCTGCCTGCGCAGGCAGGCAAGCCCCAGAAGATGGCGGACAATGTCAGAGATTTTTCTTCTTCAAATGACGGCACTCGTGTTTCATTACTCGAACCGCAGACCGTGGAAATATTTTCTCTCGGCAGCGAATCCGGTTATTGGCGCTTCCGGCTTCCGGATGCGGAAAAAATAGAACGTACGGAATGGTACTCGGACGGAAATCATCTTTTCGTAATTTACCCGGGAGAAATAAAATTCCTGGACCTTAACGACAAAGATATCGAGAATTTCATGACGGCTGCATCGGGAAATAACTTTGAATATGATTTGGAATCAAACACGCTTTATTTCATAAACGACGGAATTTTGCGGAAGATGGTATTTCCCCAATAGAATTCGCTGCGGCAATAACGTTTTCCGAAACAAAAACCGCCAGCCCTGGGCTGACGGTTTTTTTATTGCGTATCCAATTATCTTTAACGCTTCTTCCACTGAGGAGCGCGCCTGGCTTTCTTAAGACCGTATTTCTTGCGTTCAACCATGCGCGGGTCGCGGGTAAGGAAACCGAGTGTGCGAAGTTTGCTTCTCAATTCGGCATCGTGTATGACCAAAGCGCGGGCAAGGCCGAGCCTTACGGCTTCCGCCTGGGCGTTAACTCCCCCGCCTGAAACCTTGGCACTAATGTTGAATTTGCCCGTAAGCGCCACCTTTTCGAGAGGCAGCGAAGCCATAGTGTCGAAAAGCGGCATATTGAAATATTCGGCTGATTTCTTGCCGTTAACAGAGAAAGTTCCGGTGCCTTTGCTTATGCGGACGCGGGCCACGGCGGTCTTGCGCCTGCCCACTCCTTCAAAATATCTTTCTCCTTTTTTGGCTGCTGATGTTTTTTCTTTTGTCATTTTATTGAGTATTCGCTAATAATGCTAATTTAATTAATAATGCGAATGTAAATTATTTTTTGATTTTTTGCAAACATTTGCATTATTTTGCCTATATTCGCATTATTCGTGATTACTTTATTCTTCTACAAAAACCAGGTTTTTCAGGCGACGTGCGTTCAAAAAGTTCTTCGGGAGCATTCTGCGAACGGCTTCACGGACGACTTTTTTAGGGTTTTTGGTAAAGGCTTCTTCAAAACTTCTTTCCTTAAGATGTCCGATGTATCCGGTGTGCCTATAGTATCTTTTCTCCTTGAATTTCTTTCCGCTAAGCGTCACTTGCTTGTAGTTTTTCAGCATGACTTTGTCGGAACCCACAAGATTCGGCTCGTAAGCGGCCGATTTCTTGCCCTGAAGCACCACCGCTATTTCCGAAGCGAGTCTTCCAAGCCTTTTATTTTTTGCGTCGATTACGTATTCCATGATTTTGTTGCTTATGGCTTATGGCGAATAGCTTATGGTAAAAAATTTATTTAATCAACTATTTGCTTATTTGCTATAAGCTATTGGCTATTTGCTATTTGCCGTTTTATACCAGTTCAATCAAGGCCGTTCTTCCGCTGTCACGCTTGCGGAGCTTGCCCGACTTCGTTATGCGAAGATATCCGCCTTTTCTCTCTTTGTAGCGGGGACCGATGTCTTCCATAAGCTTTCCGACTATCTTTTTGTCGTGCATGCGCACCAAAAGAAGACGGCGCGCCGCAAGGTCGCCTTTTTTGGCGATAGAAATTATTTTTTCGGCTTGCGGCCTGATGGCTTTGGCTCTGGTTTCGGTCGTTTCAATCTTCTCGTCGCGCATAAGATTGCTTACGAGATTTCTCATAAACGACTTCCTCTGGCCGGTAAGCCTGTGAAATTTTCTTCCTTTCTTGCGGTGCTGCATGTTTTTGGTTATTCGCCTTTCTTAGCTTTGCTTTTTTTCTTCGGTTCTTCTTCCGATTCTTTTTTGGCGTGCTTTACTTTCGCGCCGGTCGCTTCGAACTCTTTCACTTCAACCGCGGAAACTTTCTGGAAATGGTCGTTCAATATATTGGCTGTCTTGTGCAGCGCCGATGACGGGCTGACAGTGCCGTCTGTTTCGATTTCGAGGCGGATGAGGTTGTAATCGGTCCTTTCTCCGACACGCATGTTCTCGACTTCATAATTAACTTTTCTCACCGGGGAGAAGAATGCGTCGATTCCTATCAAGCCCACGGTCAGCTTCTTTTCTTTTCTGGATTCAACCGATGAATATCCGAGCCCTTTTTCAACGGTTATTTCAACATCTAGTTCGGCGTCTTTTGCGGTAAGCGAAGCGATATATTCTTCGGGATTCACTATTTCGACATCGGAGCTGGTTTTGATATCTCCGGCGGTCACTTCTTTCTCGCCTTTTACTTTAAGGGTAAGCACCTGAGTCTCGTCAGTGTGCATCTTTAAGCGCACTTTTTTGAAATTAAGAGTCAGATCGACGATATCTTCCTTCACTCCGGGCAATGTTGAAAATTCATGCGGAGCGTTTTTTATTTTTACGTAAGTGATGGCGACTCCGGGAAGGGACGAAAGAAGAGCCCGGCGCAGAGCATTGCCTATCGTCAAGCCGTAGCCCGCGTAAAGGCCTTCAATTTCAAACACTCCTTTCTTGGAGTCTTCGGAGACTGTTTTTATTCCTACTGTTTCGCTGAGATAAGTGTAGTTCATGATTTTTGCTTATGGCTTATGGCGAATAGCTTATGGCAGAGAATTTATTTAATCAACCATATGCTATAAGCGATTAGCTATTTGCCGTTTTTATTTATTGAATGATTCGACCAATAAGTTTATTTCGACCGGCAGTTCGGCTTCCCGGGGCAAATCGAGAATTCTGCCTTCCAATTTTTCCTTGTCCAACGCCAGCCATGCGGGCTGCTCGTAATTCTTGAGGGACTCCTTCAGATTTTTGAAGGTGGCCTGGTCTTTGGATTCTTCCCTGACGTGGATTACGTCGTTAACTTTTACGGAGAAACCGGGCGATTTGACGCGCTGCTTATTAACAAAAACGTGCCCGTGTATTATAAGCTGTCTTCCTTGTGAACGCGACGCTGCAAAACCCATGCGGAAAATAACGTTGTCCAGCCGGCGCTCGACCAATTCGATCAGCTTTTCAACCGTTGAACGCTGGCTTCTTGAAGCTTCTTCGAGGAGTTTCCTGAGGTTGCTTTCGTCGATTCCGTAACTGAGCTTGAACTTCTGCTTTTCTTTTATCTGCTTTCCGAAATCGGAAAGCGCTTTTCTCTTGTGCTTCTGTCCGTGCTGGCCGGGCCCGAAAGGACGCCTTACCATGGCGCACTTTGGTCCCTGACAGCGGGTTCCCTTCAGGTGAAGGTGCTCGTTGAGCGAACGTTCTTTTTTCTCTTTTGCTCCTCTTATCATTTTATTATATTTACCAAATACGAAATTGTACGAATGTACGAATTAGTTTTTTGGTTTTTTAACATTGATATATTAGTAATAAATTCGTATTTCGTAAATGCTAAATCCTTCTGACTTTCGGCGGACGAGGGCCGTTGTGAGGTATCGGTGTTTTGTCTTTTATAAGAGAGATATTAACTCCCCTGTTTATGAACGAGCGAAGAGCAGAATCGCGTCCGCTGCCGACTCCTTTGACGAAAACTTCGGCTTCGGTCATTCCGTACGGAGCGATTTTTTCGGCGATAACGGAAACTATCTTGGAAGCGGCGAACGGAGTGGCTTTCTTGGGGCCGACGAAACCGAGCGAACCTGCGGAAGCCCAAGCCAGCACGTTGCCTTTCATATCGGTTATCGTAATCATCGTATTGTTGTAAGTGGCATTGATGTATATCCTGCCCTTCTCAACCATCTTTGATTTCTTCGAAGTTTTCGGGGCTGACTCCACGGCTTTGTCCTTTGCCGCGTCAACCTGTTTTTCCGCTACTTTTTTCTTTCCCATGGTTTTATAAGTGATTAGTTATCAGTCAACGGGCACTATTTGTTAATTTCTGATGCCTGATTACTGTTTACTGGTTTCTACTTCAGCTCAAGCTTTCTCTTTCCGCTGCCGACCGTTTTCCTGACATTGCCTCTGACAGTCCTTGAATTCGTCTTGGTCCTCTGTCCGCGAACCGGCAAACGCCTGGCGTGCCTGCTGCCGCGGTATGTCTGGAGCTCTTTTAAGTGCTGGATGTTCTTTTTGACCACCTGTCTCAATTCTCCTTCTATCTGATAATTTTTTTCAATGAAAGTTTTTATGCGGTTAACTTCGTCCGGAGTAAGGTCCTTGGTGCGCTTGTCCGGGCTTATTTTCGAAGATTCGAGAATGACCTTGGTTCTTGTCGGACCAATGCCATAAACGTACGTCAAAGACGCTTCTATCCTCTTATTGTCCGGTATGTTTATTCCGAGTAAACGCATGATTTTTTGCTAATGGCCTATTGCTTATGGCTAATTGTTTTTACTATATGCTATTTGCACTTTGCTATTTGCCGCTCTATCCCTGGCGCTGTTTGTGCTTCGGGATTTTGCAAATAATGTAAAGCCTGCCCCGGCGTTTCGTTACCGTGCAGTCCTTGCAGATTTTTTTTATTGAACTTCTTACTTTCATTGTTATTGCTATAAATCTCTCTAAATTTGTCCCGAATTTAACACAAATCTTGCTCGAACATTCGAGATATATTCGAATTAACTTCGAGAAGGCTTCGTGATGCTATAATCGGCGGATTATGCGGCCACGGCGGCCATCCGGACCCATCTCCACGGTCACTCTGTTGCCCGGCGATATGCGAATATGGTTTATCCGCATCTTGCCGCTCAAGTGAGCAAGAACAGTTTCGGTTTCGCCATCAAGGCGAACGCGAAAAGTCGTTCCCGGGAGCGACTCGTCCACTATCCCGTCGCGACGATTGGAAGCCTGCCCGTTATTTACCATGGAAATTGATTTTCATTTATGGTGAGCCAATCGAACCATTCCAAACCGCGCTAACCGATAGGGCAAATTATAAGCTTTAGAGCCCGAAATTGTCAATCCTTCAGCTATATTCAGCCATATCCGGGATTGATACTGAGCCTATTGAATGTATCAAATTTTATCTATCTTTCTTTGCGGCCAAAATCCCAAAGCAATCCGCCCAGGGCGGATGCTGCGGGGCAGGTGAAGTCTTACAGATATATCAAGCAATTCTATCGATTTTCGCCGCTATGATAAAATCGTTCTCCGAGAGGCCTTTTATGGCATGTGTCGAAAGCTCTATTTTGACCATATCGTAGAAGATATAAATATCGGGGTGATGGCCTTCGGCTTCGGCAATATCGGCCACTTTATTGACGAAATTGGTCGCTGCCCTGAAATCCTTGAACTTGAATTCTCTCTGTATTTTTTTGCCGCCGATGACATGCCAGCCGCTCCTAAGCTCGCTCATATATTCTTTTATTTCTTTTTCACCGAGCGGCGCCTGCCTGCCGGCAGGCAGGGCACCTCCGCCTTCACAGGCAACGCATTTTTTATCGGATAAGTGAACCATATAGAACCGCATTATAACATGCCTGAGTTGCCTTTGCTTTTCCGGTAAAAATAATTAAAATAAAGGCGTAAATTAATGGTGCCTATAGCTTAATGGTAAAGCTCCGCTCTGTGGCAGCGGCAATACGGGTTCGATCCCCGTTAGGCACCCCAGTTATGCGTTTCGTGCGCTTTTACTATGCCAGCGAAGACGGGTTTCATTGTAAACACTGGCTTAGTTTGATTTAGCACCGAGTTCTGAAGTATGAAATTCAAAAATACTCGTTTTTCTGCCGGTTCAGAACTTTCGAAGATTTCAAAAGCACGCTTGCATATATCAAGTAATCTGCTGGCCGTAAGGTGATATTGCTCATCGGCTCGACTGTGTTCGTTCATTTGTTGCAATAAATCTGCCTGCTTCGCTTTATATTCTTTCAATTTTTTGTCGTATATTTCGGCGGTAATACTGCCATCGTATTTGTCGTCCGTCATCTTGCTTATCCGGTTCTCTATCCGGTCATACTCTTCCTTGAAACCGTGCATCGCTTGATTGTGAAATTCCTGTTCGGCTTCGGTGCTAACACGCAAACCCTTTACAACATAATCAATTCCATCTTTGGGAAGGTTTAGCTTCTTTAAGAAGCCGTAAATCGGCTTTAACAGTTCTTTTTCGGGCACATAGAGCTTTTTGCACTTGCCTCTGTAGTTCGTGCAGTGGTAGTAAATAAATTTGCCCTTGCTCATCTCCGGCGTGATTGTGCAACCGCAATTAGCGCACGTCATAAGCCCTCTGAAAATAAACGGCTTGGCAGCGTATTGAAATGGTTTCTTATTCCAGCTCTCTCTTACCTTTTGACACTTCAGAAAAAGGCACATCGAGATAAGCGGGTCGTAATGGTGCGGATACTGCACGCCCTTTACTTCTTGAACGCCGTAATAGAACGGGGTTTTAAGAATGGTCTCGATTTTGCTCATAGCAATCGGGTTGCCATTTCTGCCACCCTTAAAACCTTCTTCTCTCATCCGCTTCATCAGCGTTATTAGCGAGAAGTTGCCGGTTGAATATAGTTCAAAAACTTTTATAACGAATGGCGCTGTTTTAGGGTCTATATCTACTGTCGGCTTATCATCGCTATCTCTCGTATTCAAATATCCTATCGGGGCTTTCCCGATACATTCCCCTTTTTTCAATTTCTGCTCAATACTGCGCTTCACGTTGTCGCTCAACTGTAAAACATAACTGCGGGCAAACATTACGGCCATATCCCATTGTAAAAGCTGCGAGCTATTGGCGCTTGCCGCCAAAAATAAGTTTTCCCGCACGAAATGAATTTCTACCTTGCCCTCTTTTCGTAAATCATCCAGCACTACGCTTTCCTTAAAACTTCTTTGTAGCCGGTCAACAGTTTCAACTACGAGCGCAATCGGTTCTTTCGACTGCCTGATTATATCCAAAACAGCTTCAAATTTTTTACGGCTGTCTTTTGTTGAGCTTTCAGTTATCTCAAAAACTTTCCAAAGTTCAAGCTGCTTTTTATTTACATACTCGGTAAGACGACTGGTCTGCGCCGGTATGGATTGCCCATCTTCTTGCTCTTTTGACGAAACCCTCGATAAAATTATTGCTTTCATTGTTTCATTCAGCCAATCTGATTAAGCAACTCCCCAAATCCAGCAGTATTAACGAAATAGTTCTCCTGATTTGCCTTCAAGTTTCCTCTAATGTTTGCTATTTGGGCATTTAGCTTACCATCTCTATCTGTTTGTCGTGTGAATAGGTTGAAGTATAAGCCATCCATGAATGTTATGTAGTGAACGGAAACTGACAAACCCTTCTCGGAATAACCGATGAAATCAATAACTTCTGCAACCTGCTTGTCTTGGCCACCGCCACCTTCCTTCATGTGTTTGTGTTCGACTATGTAAATGTCATTACCATTCTTGAAAAGAACATCCGGCATTTTGTTTTGCCTACCCAAGCTCCAAAGAAACTTTATTTTAAATGTCTTTAGGATTTCCTTAAATAGTCTTTTTCCCTTTTTGTCAGAGAATAGGAAAATCTTGTCGTTATCTTTAAATGCTTCAATAGTCAGCTCTGTGAGTTGTGAGTATCCGTTTTTTACCAACATGGAATCTGTTTTAATAATGCCGAGAGATCCACTGCTTTTGTGCGCCTTTGCATCCTTGCCGACCTGAAGTGTGGTTGCGGAATAACCGTGGCCAATGTAGGTCTCGTGTCTCATTTCCAAATACTTCCTGATTACCGAATCGAGAAACTCCAGTTGTTCTACGTCTGTGAGAGAGAGATAAAGACTATAGGATACGTCGACTACTGCCCAAAAACTTGCGAACTCCGAAAAGTTCAGCCCTTTATTCCGCAAAAGAGACTGAACGGTCTTAAGAATATCGCGCTGCATCTTGTCGTTGCCCTTACCAATAGCGATGCGGTATGCAGTAATGTTGTCGAGCATTTCCCGGTTGATTTTCATCAATTGATTTGGCTTGCTCGGAGAGTCTGAAATTATAAGACCCTTCTCCTTGATGTAAAAGTCATCTACAAGCAGCTCGGGGTTTTTAAGCGAATAGTCAAAAAATTCGGTATTTGTTTTCATATTAAAATAGCTTGGTTTTTACTTGGTGCAACTCTTTCACTTGCAGTCTCGAGAATCGCTCGGGCAGTAGCGTAATCAAGACGCCGCCTTCGTAAACCGTCTTTTCTGTTCCCTTTAAATGGTGAAAGGATCACGTCTTTTGTCCTACTCCTTAAATCGGCGAGGATAGCGTTGGAGTGCCCTATTAGCGCATCAAGTTTACCACGTGAGAAGTCTGTCTGGATGATAGTGATTAGTCTCGAACTGTGTTTAATACCGGATAAATCATAGTCGAGCACTTCCTTTCTCATAAACGAAATAGTTTTTTGAGGATCTGTAGTGTCTACTGCCCTAAGTGCAAGAGGTCCGCTTACATCGTTAAACTTAAACGGGACGGAGTTTGAAGGTTTTAAACGAAGGCGCTCGAAATACTCAAGTGAACCAATCGACGCATCGTTCTTATATATCTGAACATCGTGCAAGGACTTTCGTTTTCCGTCGAAGCAGACGATACACACCGGGTTTTCGGTATCTTCGAAAGGATTATCTTCGAGTATTGTTATACTATTGAGCCGGTCCTTAGGAAAAGACGAGTTTATAAAGGTTTCTGGGATGATGATAACGCCAGTTCCCGCATCGAGGCATTTCTCAAGGGCTATCTGGTATAAATCGTCGTAATTTGTAGAGGCAAAGTATTTCGAAACTTGCTCAAATATCTTTTTTCTCTTGGCGCTATAGTTTGTTAGGTATGGTGGGTTTGTGATAATAACTGAACCTTCTATTTTAGGAATGCGTATTAAGCTATCATTTAATTTCCAACCGAGTTTTGAATCAATGTCGAGACCAACAGTTTTTTTAATACCGATATCATTTGCGACCTTCAATAAGTCACCATTCCCAGCAAATGGATCATAGACAACCACTGCTCCCATAGATCGGATAAAGTTAATGACCTGTGGACGAAGCCAAGTTTGTTGGCGTGTGAAGTATTGTCCAAGATGTCGTTTATTATTAGTAGATGTCATCAGCATGTGAAAATGTTTCCTGTCATTTCTTATCCCTTTTACCAATTGATTTTACTATAGCAATAAACTCCTTTGTGATTTTTTTAGTAGTTTTGAGTTTTATACTGTAGTTGACTCCATTGTAGTGCATATATTTAGCATCAACAAAACCAGAAACTTTTGGCTTTTTTTCTAACCCTAACCCAACATCCAATTCATCATCCGATACAAATTTACCCCTAAAATAAACTATCGCGACACTCTTATCGCCGAGATAATAACCAATATATATTGGGAAAACGTGATACTCTATATTTGGATTGGCGGATAAAATGGTTTTATGTAGTTTCTCGAAAATTGGCCACTTAGACCCCATTTTTTTCTCAAGCTCTATCAAATTGTTATTCATTTATTTCGTTTTCGTTTTGTTCAGGAATTTCTCGAACTCGACCCTATCAATTCTAAATTCCTTGCCGAATTTATAGGCTTTCACCTTGCCAGCTTTTATGTAACGATAGATCGTCATATTAGAAAGCCTTAGCTTTTCGGCTAATTCCTCTACAAGATAAAATTCTTTTGGGCTTGGCATAGTTTAAAAAATTATTCGTTTATTATTGATAGCGATATTGCGGTATTACTTTTGCTTGATTATATTTAGTATAAGTCATTTAACAATAGTTGACAGCCTGTTTTTTGCACAAGCGGTTTTATCGGCTCAAATTTAACAAGCTCACTCCTTAAAAACTCAATTAAATTAAGGGTGGGTTCTTCCATTTCGCCCAATTCTTCAATGATTTTCGGCAGCTCTCTTTTGAGCCTATCAAAATTACTACTGCTTAACTCTTGCTTCATCCGCTTAAAGGTCTGGCATAACCCAATTTTGGTGGTCATATTCACTAAATAGAACATTAAAGCTCGATCTTTAAAGGCGTTTATTTTGCCGCTTAAAATGCTATCAAGTTTATTTTCTTTCATTTCGCTCAATGTTATGAGCGCCACATTGGTTGGATTAAACACTTCATCAAATTGTTCTAATAACAGCTTTTGTGATATGTCTTTGTTTGTAAAAATATCGTCCAGCGTAAAATCTTTCTTTTTCGTTGGTATAAACCGCCTTAAAACCGCTTCCAGTGTTTGCTTCCTCTGAAGAGTCAATTCAAGCCTGTAAATGTTTTTCGGTTGCGTTCTATCTAAAACTTGCTTTATTATTTCTTCTTCAGCCAGCGTAAAGCCGGTATTCAAAATCTCGCTATATTTACAGTAAGCACCTAAACCTCTTATAAGATTATGGAATTTAATACTCACGCCTTCCCAGCCATCATTGTAATCCCTGTATCTGAATTTACAGCGTGGCTTATAATTTAGCGGAGATAATCTTCTTATCACTTGTTCGGCAGTTCCGAAGTAATCCGGCAATACAGTTGATTTTGAAAAAGCTACTCCGGTTAATACACCACCCTTTAGACTTTGAGTATCTGTGAGAACCTTAGCCATTTTTAAGTATTCGGCAGTTTTTTTATATAGAAAATCAAAGTCGTTTTGGTCTATCTCAAACTTATTAGTTTCATAACGAGCTTTTGGAAGCGATATTTGGACTTCTAACCTTTTAACTTTTGTTTTACCGGTTATGCTATTGCCGATTGTTTTGTCGGCAAGATTTACAGATGGATAGTATTTTTTGTCTTTTTTCATTTTTTCCCTTATCCCATTAACAAAAGAAGAACCAACATCAAACCGCCCGTTAACCGTGCTTGTTTTTCTGCCGTCAAAATAGCTTTCATCTCCTATTTTGAATTGGTCTTGTTCCAAATGAAAAACTATAGTGTCGTACATAACTTTACTTTTTTCATTACTTCTTTCGTTAATTTCTATCCGAATAATTCCAGCGCCTTACCGGTTATCGCATCCTCGATGGCTATACCCAATTCACGACTTATCGGGTGGTAAATGTTTAGGTCTTTATCGCCTACCTTCTTTGTGGGATAGGTTATCCGGTAGCCAGTGCCGTCTAATCGGCTGTAAACGCCCATAGAGCCGAGATAAAGCCCGTTATCGAGCACTACGCTGGCAAACCCGATAAGCCCGCCATTGGGCTTGATCGGGATAATGTTAATCTCGGTTATTTTCATAAAGGTGCGGGTTATATTTTTTATCCATTTCAAGTAGCCAGCCGAAAGCACCGAGCAAATCCTGCTTGGCTTCAAAGGTCTCTTGATTGCTAAGGCTCTTGCGACAAAGTTTTTCCAACAAAGCCCTTTCTTTCACCGCCTTTTCTGTTGTGTTTTTTTCAGAATTAAAAACTGGCATTTTCGCCAGTTTATCAGTCCGCCCGTTTAAGTTGCCTTAAGCCAAAACTTAAGTTTTTATCTCGTATTTTTTGTTAAAAATAACTGAACGTTTTTTGACTTCCATAACATCCCTTAATCCCGTATCTCGAATAATTTTATTGTTTAACTGATAAGCAGCGTTTTCAAATGTTTTTTCTTTCATCGAACCAGTGCTGTCATATCTTCCTATCATCTCGTCATAAAACCATTCTCTAAGTGCTTCTTTTGGATTTTCGAAAACGATTTTCAGTAATTCATACTGATTGCTGTGGTTTCTTATTTCAACCCTCGTTGAACCAACGAATAAAACCGACTTAACAGAATCGAATTTTAACTGCGGAATTTGCTCTTGCTTCAATGTCTTTTTTGGCTTAAGTGGTTTATCAAGCGAACTAATATAATCTTTATTTTCGGCCTCATCAAGAAAAGCCTTCGTAAGGGTTATGTTTGCCTTTGCGCCCTTATAACCTATAAAAGCTACTTTAGATTCTGGGTTGCTATCCAAATCATCAACCCAAAAATAATCTATCCTTATCAACCCCTCGTTTTCTAATGCCAAAAGTGTATGGACAAATAGATATTCATTGGCCGTAAAAGACAACGTAAAATAAATAAATTTATTTTTATCTACGATAAAGTCATCACCATAATTGTTGTATAAATCAAATAACCCCTTCATCATTTGCTCTTTCATTTTTTGATACCTGACATAGTTTTGTATTTCATCTTTCAGCTCATCTTTCATAAACAGTTTTATATAATCATCCAAATACTGCCTGATTTTTCGTAAGGTCTTTATATCCAAGTCGGTTTTGAACTCGATAAATTCTGCCATCCCATTGAAAAGGCTTCCAAGCAACATTCCATCAAAATCTGCCGTAGTAATATCGCTCGCCAGTATCTTATCGTATAGCTCCGCAAGACTTCCCTTTGGACTGGGGTCATCTGATGTGGCTAATACGGCTGGATGAAGGTATTTCACATAAACATCCTTGTGAAATTTCAATTTAATTGCGAAGCCGAGTTTTTTAGAAAGTGAGCCGAGCCGCATATAAACCATCGAATAGTTTTTCTCCGGTGGGATAAGATAGAAAGCATTTGAAACTGGCTTTCTCGCAGCCTTTTGTCCAAGCAATAAATTCTTTAAAAAATAAAGATATTCCTCGCTCCAATACGGGAGCTTTTGCACTTCATTTACTGTTTTCATTACATTTTTAAACCTTACTTTTCTTTACATTTTAGCACAAAATAAGTACTAATCTAAACGATTGACCAGTAAGCTAAGCTTGCTGTATCTTGCTGATTATGACTACTTCTACATTGGCACGTTTATTGCCCGATATCTGCCAACAGATATTTTCAGCGAAGACAAAATCTATGGCGGCTCAATTCTGGGCTGCCGTGCAAGCGCTATGGTTTCAATATTGGCTTTGGATTCTTATAGGATTGGCGGCGTGGATATTATTTGAAATTCTGACAAGAAACAAAGGAATACATTATGACTCCGAGAACGGGTTTTCTCCGGCATTTAACATTGTCGTAGGGAGCGGGGTTTACATATTGTTTCAAGCCATTACTTACTTTGTTCTCCGGCTAATCTTTGGCGATGGCGTTTACTGCTCGCCGTTGCCGTATATCATTCACACCGCAATATTCGGGCTAACGTGGCTGTTCTTGCGGCTGATTGGTTTTTGGGTTTATTAATTCGCTAAGTTGCTATACGCTTTAAGTAATATGCTTAACCCCGCAGAGGACATCGTAAATGTTTGGCTTCAGGAAGTATGTGATCACTTCGTTATGAACAATATCGTTGTTCGAAAGGAAACTCGACTGATAAACGGCAGAAACATCGGTGGCGGCCGAGGTAAAGAGATTGATTTTCTTTCCACTAACGGAAGGGGTGATTATTATTGGGTAGAAGTTTCTGTTTCGCCAAATCCACGGTTGCCATCGAAAGCTGTTCGCTCAAAGGAAGCAATTGATATCGTTTTAAAGAAGTTTGCCTCAGAAAAAGAAGCGATGATTAAAAAGCGGTTCGATATAAAAACCGTTAATAAATGGTTCGTATACTCCCATAAGTTATTCTCAAAAAAACTTGGCGAGGAAAAAGTGTATTGTCATGCTCTTGAAAAACAAGGTATAAAAGCTATTGGTTTCGAGAAGATCCTAAGGGAAGTTTTTAAAAAACTCGACTATATGGGCTATGACACTCCCCGACAATACCTTTTCTTGCTCAAAAAGTTTGGCTATAAGAATAGCAATCAGGAAGAAGTTAGCTAACTTACAAAATGGCTATTCAGTTTGTAGTATTTGTGGCAACAGCGTTAGAATTATACTGAACTCAAAGTTATTATCTCATTGCCTATTTCTGCCCAATTAACAGTTCTAAACACGTCCAGTAAAGCACCCACAAATGAACAAAAACACTGAAAAAGTTTTTATTATAGTAGCAGCAGTTATTATGACTGGCGAGAATGGCTTACATTTTTTGTCTGTTTACGACGCTCAAGAAGTGGCAAGATATAAACAAGTCCCAACCACTATTAGCATTCAACCTGTTGATATCGAGAAATGCCGCCTTGATAATAAGAATATATGTGTTTCCACGACAGGACTAAGTCAAGCAACTTTAGGTAATATCTACAACAGATAGTGCTTAATATTAGCGTATGAAAGACAAAATTCTTGAAAAACTGATAAAGGCGGAAATAAAGCGGCAGGAAGAAACGCTTGATTTGATTCCGTCCGAAAACGTTGTTTCAAAAGACGTTATGGCGGCGCTCGGCTCGGAACTGACGAATAAATATGCCGAAGGTTATCCCGGAAAAAGATATTACGCTGGAAATTCCGTAATTGATGAGATTGAGATATTGGCGCAGGAAAGAGCAAGGAAAGCTTTTCGGCTGGACAAGAACTGGCACGTGAATGTCCAGCCTTATTCCGGCTCCCCTGCCAATCAGGCGGTTTATTACGCGTTGCTAAAACCGGGAGATAAAATAATGGGAATGAGCCTGCCTTTTGGCGGACATCTGACGCACGGCTGGAAAGTTAATTTCTCCGCCAAATTTTATAAAACGGTCCAGTACGAACTCGAACGCGACGGACTGATAGATTACGGCGCCGTTAAAAAAATGGCGGAGAAAGAACGCCCGCAGATAATTGTTGCCGGAGCCACAGCCTATCCCCGTGTTATTGATTTCGAAAAATTCGGCAAGATAGCGCACGCAGTCGGCGCATATTTTCTGGCCGACATTTCGCACCTTGCCGGAATGATAGCCGCAGGCGCCCATCCTTCTCCCTTTTCCGCCCGAGGCGGACAGGCTCCTGCCGATGTCGTAATGACCACCACGCACAAAACCCTTCGCGGACCGCGCGGGGCGATAATATTTGCAAATAGCAAATCGCTAATAGCTAATAGCAAAAAAATTGATATCGCATCAGCAATAGACAAGGCGGTTTTCCCGGGACTTCAGGGTGGACCGCACAACCATCAGACAGCCGCCATTGCAGCGGCGCTTTTTGAAGCGGCCAAGCCGTCATTCAAAAAATACGGCCATCAGATAGTATGTAATGCCAAGGCGCTCGCAAAAGAACTTACAAAACGCGGATTCGAACTTGTAAGCGGCGGCACCGACAATCACCTGATACTCATCGACCTTACCAATCTCGGAATATCCGGACGCGAAGCGCAGGACCGGCTTGAGGAATCCGGCGTCATCGTAAACCGCAACACCATTCCCTTCGACACACGCTCGCCGTTCGACCCTTCGGGAATCCGCATAGGCACGCCGACGCTCACGAGCCGCAAGATGAAAGAAAAAGAAATGGCCGAGGTCGCGGAAATAATGAAAGAAGTTTTGGTGAACGGCAAAAATATGAATTCGCGCGTCAAAAAACTCTGCCGCAAATTCCCCATCCCTTCGAATTTTTAGTCCAATCCTAAGCTATCAATCCCGCCGCGTTTTCCTCTCTGTCTTTTTTACCTTTCTTTTTTTTATTTCCCTTAATCATTGCAACTTCCATTGCAATTTCATTTTGACATTGTAGCTTATTAAGCTACAATGATTAAGTTAACAAATTGAAAAAATGAAACTTGAATGTTGATTGTGATAAGTTATGCGTCTGTAGCTTATTAAGCTACAGACATTACATCCATGTACGATGTACCATAGATACATGATATATAGATATGCGTGGATATATTTAGAAAAGTTGGATAAAAAAATAATGAAAAATATAAGTGAGAACCAATGCCGATAAATTTTCGTTCAAAACTGCATCGGAAGCTTCTCGGATATTATTTCTCCAATCCGGACTCGGAACATTATGTGCGAGAACTCGCAAGAATTCTTTCTTTTAACGGAACTTATATTTCCCGCGAACTCAAAATCTTCACAAGTTACGGCATTTTTATTTCATCAAAGCGCGGCCGTGAAAGATATTTTCGGCTCAACCCAAAATATCCCCTTTACAATGAAATTCGGGCTATAATTAAATCAATCAAATCTTGAGATTAAGATTGTAGCTAAAAAGGGAACAAACCTTATATAAGCAAAATGACTATTATCAACGGAAGAAAAATTGCACAGGAAATTATTGCGGATTTGAAATTGCGGCCAAAACCAGAAAAATTCATGGCAGCCATTCTCGTCGGCGACGACCCCGCTTCCGCAAATTTCATAAATCAGAAGAAGAAAACAGCCGAAGAGCTCGGCATCGATTTCCGCCTTTATAATTTCGCCGAAGAGCTGAATAACGACGAGCTGCGCGAAGAAGTCGGAAAAATAGCGGGGCATGGAACGTGCGGCGGAGTCATTGTTCAGCTTCCCCTCCCCGAACGCATAAACAAAAACTACATCCTCAATGTCGTCTCCCGTGAAAAAGATGTTGACGTCATCAGTGAGCGCGCTATCGGTGCTTTTTATGTCGGGCGTAATCCGGTTCTGCCTCCGGCGGTAGGAACGGTTAAACAAATAGTTTCTACTTTGAACCTTGAACTTTCAACTTTAAGCGTCGCAGTAGTCGGACTCGGCTTTCTTATAGGAAAACCTGTAAGCGTCTGGCTTATGGATAAGGCCAAAGAACTTATACTCCTCGATAAATTCAGCGATCTGTCTGCAATTAAAAACGCGGATATCGTAATTTCAGGAGTTGGAAAAGCCGGACTTATTGATGCAAAAATGCTTAAAGACGGAGCCAGCGTCATCGATTTCGGCTATTCTATAACGCAGATTGACGCAGATGATACGCAGATAAACGCAGATAAAAAAACTGTTATATCCGGAGATTTTGATGCCGAGCAATTGGCTATAAGCCATAAGCAATTAGCTTTCTACACGCCGACTCCCGGCGGCACCGGTCCGATATTAGTAGCGAAGCTTTTTGAGAATTTTTATAACTTAAATCAATAAATAATAAAAATAAGCATGCTACAAAAAGCATGCTTATTTTTATTATGTGTCCCCGCGAGAATCCGCTTCACTAGAACCATACGCATCACCCCGACCCCCGTCTGGGACACCTTCCGGTTTCCCATCCCGTCCGCCCAGGGCGGACGGCCTTCCAACACTGGGTGATGCCTACGGTTCGATTCCTCGTCGCAAAAAAACTAGACAACAAAAATGACCGGCATACACCGGTCATTTTTGCATTTTGTCTCCCCGAGAGGAATCGAACCTCTATCTAGGGATTAGAAGTCCCTCGTTCTATCCGTTGAACTACAGGGAGAGAATCGTGTTGATTCTATAACGGAAAAAGGATAATTTAAAGTGGTGGGTACCCCACTTCTCCCGACAACGCTCGGAAAAAGCGAACAGGACTCTTTTCGCTCCGCATCCTCGCTAGTCGGGATAAAGGAATAACGGGCTGTCGTATACCGGTAGTACGCATCTTTTGGGAAGATGTAGACTGGGTTCAATTCCCAGCAGCCCGACACTAGAAATCGCTTAGCGAGTATGCGGGCTTAGCGTTTCTTGTGCTCCGCTCGCCTCGCTCTCGTTTCGGCGAAGCGGGCCAACGGCGGGGCAAAATACACAAAAATGAAATTAATCTGCCTTAACATCTGGGGCGGCAAGATATACGAGCCTCTTATCAAATTCGTTAAAGAACAATCGGCGTCAACCGATATTTTTTGTTTTCAGGAAGTTTTCCGTTCGCCGAGAAATGATATAGAAACAAGCAACGGGTCAAGAACGCGGATGTTGGACGAACTGATAGCCGCATTGCCTGATTTCAATTATGTTTACCACAAAGATGTAGGCGGATTCGATACTTTGGGTCCGGTTGACTTTGACCTTGATGTCGGCCAAGCGGAATTCGTCAAAAAAAAGTTTCCCGTAATTTACTCCGGAGAAGCGAAAATATATTCCGATGAAAATAACCTTCCATCCGGCAAATATCATTTTTTGCCGCTCACTTTCGGCTATATCAGAACCGAACACGGCGGCAAACCTCTTACTGTGATAAACATACATGGCCTGACAAGCAAGCCCGACAACAAGCTTGATACGCCTGAACGCATCAATCAATCGCGTGCCATAAAAAAATTCGCGCTTGAAGAAAAAGGTAATGTTATTATCTGCGGCGATTTCAATGTTTTACCGGAAACAGAAAGCATCGCAATGTTTAACGGCATATTTACGGAACTGATAAAAAAATACGGCATCGCTACGACTCGCAGCGCGATATCCCCCTGGCACGGCACTCCGAACGAAATGAAATTCTCGGATTATGTATTTGTTTCTCCCGGTCTTGAAATCACCGGTTTCAGCGTTCCCGACCCTGAAATTTCAGACCACTTGCCCCTTATTATCGAATTCCGTTAATATAACGGGAACCCGCCTTCGTTAAAACTTCGGCGAGGTAAATGCGCGCTTAGCTCAGTGGTAGAGCGGCTCGTTTACACCGAGTAGGCCGGGGGTTCGATCCCCTCAGCGCGCACACAATGCCAGGCAGTGAAAATTCGACCACTATGATATGTCATAGCGTCGGTATTCCCTGTCGTCCGGATTGTTAAAGAAATAAAATTAAATAGTTTTAATAAAACCAAGTCGAATTTCTACTACCTGGAATGGATATATTATCGCATGGCCTTTGGGCTGGAGCCGTTGCCAAAGGAATAAATTTAACCCTTCGACAAACTCAGGGTAAAAAAACAAAAAAGCCTCTTAATGTCTGGCTTATGTCTTTCTGGGGAGTTTTCCCGGACCTGTTTGCTTTTACGATTCCGTTCGTCTGGCTTTTCTTCAATCTGATTTCGGGAGGCGTTCATCTTTCGGACATTCATCCCCCATCCGGCGCCGAACCGGAAAACAAGCTCCTGTTCGGGAACGGGAACACCGGCCAGGTACAGCCATTCATACCTCATCTCACTTCCGTTCTTTACAGCATATCGCACAGCGCGGTGGTATTTATTTTGGTTTTCTGCCTGGTTATTTTGATACGCAAACTTCTTAAAAAAAATGCCGTGCCTTGGGAAATGGGCGGCTGGCTGCTTCACATATTAATAGACATTCCCACGCACTCTTACGCCTTTTATCCGACTCCTATCTTTTGGCCAGTCGACGGATGGGAATTCAACGGATATTCGTGGGCGCATCCGTTATTTTTGGCGATAAATTACTCCTCAATAGTCATCGTTTATTTGGCAATACGCTATTTCGAAAAAAAATCATCGGGCCGCCGGCGTTCCGGCGATATGGTATAATCGGATTATGGATGGAACACCTCAAGAAATCATGGACCGCGCGAAAGATTTTCTCGCAAAAAATAAATTGTGCGTTGTTTCGACGGTCTCTTCGGAAGGCAAGCCCGAGTCGGCTGTCTGCCTTTATATGACTGACGACGATATGAATTTTTATTTCGTTACCCGGAATCAAACAAGAAAAGTTGATAATTTGAGAAACAAC
>DATKTR010000045.1:0-7974 GCA_035531015.1 Minisyncoccota bacterium
TGGCGCGTAAAGAAAATCTTGAAATTCTTGAGGAATTTCAAGAGTCGAAAAGCGCAAAGACACCGGGGCGCGAGGTGTTCGGCGAAATGTTCGCGAAAATTGAGAAGTTAGATGGTGTCGGCATATTGGCGTGGCATCCCGACCGCCTCGCGCGTAACAGTATTGACGGTGGAAGAGTTATTTACGCCGTAGACACTCGCAAGGTTGTGTCTTTGCGTTTCCCGACATTTTGGTTTGAACCAACCGCGCAAGGGCTCTTTATGTTGCAAGTGGCGTTCGGGCAATCTAAATATTACAGCGACAATCTTTCCGATAATATCAAGCGCGGCGTCCGCCAAAAATTGCGACGAGGCGAATGGTTGAATTTAGCTCCCTTTGGCTACACCAATAATCCGAAGGTGAGAAATATTGAGCCTCATCCGACAAATGCTCGCGTGGTTACTCTAGCGTTTCAAGAATATGCCAAAGGGTCGCACACTTTTATTTCGCTCGCGCAATTCTTGGCGGACTTGGGCGTGGTGACTCGAAATGGAACGCCACTTGCCAAAGTTTCCATCAAACGACTTTTGACACATCGTGCATATCTCGGTTTTGTTAAACATGGTGACGAATGGTTTGATGGAAACTTTGAGCCAATTGTAACTCCCGCATTGTTTGAATCCGTGCAGAAAGTATTGCAAACAAAAGAAAGGCCGCGCAAAAGGAAAATCAAGCATGATTTTCCTTTCACTGGACTTTTTCGATGCGCCGAATGTGGCAGTATGATTTCCGCGCAGTGGGCGACTGGAAAATCTGGTGGTCGTTATCGCTATTATCGGTGCTCGAAAAAGCGCGGCCACTGTTCGCAAGCGTATTTGCAAGAAAGCGAACTTACGCGGCAAATCTGTGCACGGCTTCAAACAATCTCGCTTTGCGATCGCTATACAAGTTGGATGTTGGACAAAGTGAAAATGTGGGAGCGCGAGGAAATTGGAGCGTCGCAAAGCGAAGTTCAAAATCTTTCCGATAGTATCAAAGCGAACGAGGAGCGCATGGAAAAACTACTCTCGGCGTATTTGGATGGTGATGTGTCAAAAGAGGTGTATCTCAAACGAAAGGATGTTCTCATGCGCTCTCTCGCCGCTTTGAAGGAGCAAATGAAAGATTTTGAACGCGGGAGAAACAATTGGGTCGAACCCTTGCGGGAATGGATTTTAGATATGAAACAAGCCAATTTTTTGTCCTCCTCCTCTGATTTGCAAGCAATCAAGTCGTTCGTCCAAAAAATCGGAACGAACCCGCTGGTTCGTGACAAATCCGCCCATTTCGCCACGCCCGCCCCGTCCCAATTCGTCGCGAAGCGACGGGCTCTTTTGCCCACTCCCGCGCCTTCGGCGCGGGCTTCTTCCCACCTTTCGGATTCGGAAGTTTCTTTCTGCGGAGGAGGTGAGATTCGAACTCACGATGCCCTTTCGAGCATACCACATTTCGAGTGTGGCGCCTTCGGCCACTCAGCCACTCCTCCGCTTTATACGGGACAAGGCGGTGTGCGTGCCCCGTACAAAAACTTTATGGTTTTTGTGCGGGGTTAGACCCTTGCCTGCCGACAGGCAGGACTTCTGCCAACCCTCCGTTTATCGAATTAGTAAGATATATAATCCCATTCGATTCGGATTTCAATTTATCAGAAAATTGAGGGATTGACTAGTCCGCTGATCTGCAGCGTTCGGCGACGAATTCGCGGTATTTACGCATTATGCTTTTTCTCCCAAAGCGAGTTTCAGCGCGGAATCAGTGATTATCTGTGTGCTGTCGAACAATTTTATATTTGTGTCTTCCTGGCCGAAGGCCAGCGGCAATTCAGTGCATCCCAAAATGGCGCTTTCGGCACCCCTGCTGCGAAGGTCGGCGATTATTTTGTTAATGCTTTTTTTGTCGTCGCTTCCCTGAGTTCCCGACATAACGTGAAGAATAATTTTGTTCAGAGATTTTTGTTCCTCTTCGCCAACGGATAAGGTTTTGATGCCGTGATTGTCCAGGATTTTGTGGTATATCCCGAGCTTGTTCGTGCTTTCCGAACTTAATAACCCGACAATTTTACTGCCGTCTTCACTGACAGCCTTCGCTGTTTCCTCGACAATGCTTATAATCGGTATTTTTACCGCCTTTTGCATATCGTCGTAGAAATAATGAACTGTATTGCAGGCAACAATGACAAAATCACTGCCTGTTTTTTCCATTTTTTTCACGCCGTCAATAAGCTGTTCTCTCACCAGTGTCGGCTTCGCGAACCCGGTTTCATCAAATCCCGACAAAGGCAGATTATATATGAACATCGGCGGGAAATCAGTATCCTGTTCCGCGCCGTACATCTTCTGCGCCGTCTTTATGATTTTAAGGTAAAGATTGGCGCTGGCTGCCGGACCCATCCCACCCAGAATGCCTATCGTTTTTTTGTTTTGCGCGTTGTTTGCGTAAGTCATGATTATTTTTTATTTATGATTGATTAAAGGCAGCAGGAGACGAAGACTTGTTCCGTCTCCTGCCATCAAACTAATCATTGCCGCAAAGCTCGCGTAGATTGCCTTTAATGTCGTATAGAACGACCTTGAGGCTGAAATCAGGCATGGCCTTGCTGACAATGCGGAGAAGCTTTCTTTGCTGCTCCTCGTAAAACATTGGGAGGATGTTAACCCCCTTTTTAAACCCAAGCTCTTGCTTAAAAAGGGTGAGACCGGCATCGAGAAGCACGCAATTGGGTTCGCCCGAAGCGGTCGTAAGCGGAAAGCCGGAACAATGCCATTTACCGCTACTGGAACTAATTCTCGCGCGTCGATTTTTATTGAGCCTTTTTAATGTCTCGAGAATTTGCCGCGCTTTTTCAACAACTTCCGATTCCATAACAATGAAATCCGGTATTATTTTGAAATCTACCGTCGGCAAATTAGCTTCGTATTCGGACAAATCGGTCAGATCGTGAATGTCATCGACAAAAAGCATCGTTCTATCGTTGCTGATAGACATACCTTTCATCGCGTTCCAGCCTACTCTCGACCATATCGTCGGCCCTTTGACGGCGTAATAATGGCCAGCTTCCAAGATTCTCATAGCGGATGCCTCCTTTCAGAAAAAATGGAAAATAATTCATTTGTTGCCGGACGACCAGTTAAATAACGTTGGTCTTTTTCAGGAATTCCCATGTTTCACCTCTCCGTTTTAAAAGAACAAAAAGCGACCTCACTTGAGGTCGCATGATAAAGTTCAAATTGTAATGGGCGGTTATGGTCTGTATTTTTGAACGCTAGCAAACAACCTCAAGTCATTTCTCGGGTTGTTGCGGCGCCTGATAGCTATTAATGCTGATTTTGCGGTTGATGTCATGGATAAATAAAAATCCTCACCTCCAAATAGAAATCTGCGTTTCTATTTAGGGGCGAGGATTCTTCAAAATACCCGCGGTACCACCCTGATTCTCCTTTCGGAGCACTTCCTTAGGCTGTTGCATCTGCGGTAGCCAACCGCCGGTTCCTACTTGTTCGCCGTTGGGCGCAACTTTCTTCGGTCCGCGACCTCGGGAGCGCGTTCGGAAACTTCTCTTGCCGGGCTTTCACTATCCCCGGCTCGCTGAGAAATAAAGCATAGTTTCCTACTTCTCTCCTTCTTTGGTCCAGATGCTTGTTTCAATAATACGACATTCCTTTGATTCTTGTCAACTGTGCCCTCGGCAGGAATCGAACCCACATTTTATCCTTAGGACGGATCTGTTCTATCCATTGAACTACGAGGGCGTTAGAAAATCTTAGCGACAGAATGAGCTTAGATTTTCCTTTCGCCCCGCCATCGGCGGGGCACAAGATTTTGTAAGGCTCACAGCTCGCTGACAAAATCTAGTGTGGACCTACGGGGAGTCGAACCCCGACCTGTTCCATGCCATGGAACCGTTCTACCGCTATACTATAGGCCCGGTTTTTTCTTGCAACCTGATGTTTTGTACGATATATTGTAATCTGCCGTCGAGATTTTTTCAATTAGAGCCGCGGTAGCTCAGTGGTAGAGCGCTACCCTGAAGAGGTAGGCGTCGGGTGTTCGATTCACCCCCGCGGCACATTTCTAAGATGGATAATTTGCCTAAACATGTAGTTTTTATACCCGACGGTAACAGGCGGTGGGCCAAGAAAAGAGGGCTGCCGTCTTTTATTGGGCACCGCGAGGGAGCTAAAGCGATGGAAAAATTGTACAAAGCCGCGCTCGATATGGAACTTGAGAATCTGACCATCTGGGGAACTTCCGTCGATAATGTCACGAAGCGTTCGCCTGCGGAGATAAAGTTTCTTATGAAAATATTCGAAATATATTTCAAGAAACTCGCAAAAAGAAAAGAACTCCGTGATGCCGAGATAAGAGTTGATGTTCTGGGAAGATGGAGGGAATTTTTTCCGGAAAACGCGAAGAAGGCGATTCAGTCGGCGATAGACGAAACCAAAAAATATAAAAAACGCCGGTTAACTTTTTTGATGGCTTATAGCGGGCTGGATGAAATGACAAGCGCAATCCAAAAAATCTCAAATCTAAAATCTAAAAACTCAAAAATCAAAATTGACGGAAAATTAATAAAAGCCAATCTTTGGACGAAGAATTTGCCGCCGGTTGACCTGGTCATCCGCACGGGAGGAGAGCCTCATTGGTCAAGCGGAATGATGATGTGGGATATCGCCAACAGCCAGTTTTATTTCACCGAAACGTTCCTACCGGACTTCTCTGTTGCAGAATTCAAAAAAGCATTGGAGAATTACGGGGCGACGGAAAGAAGGATGGGAAAGTAGTCGAATGGGCCGTTAGCTCAGTTGGCAGAGCGCCTCGTTTGTCCCGAAAATCTTCGCGAGATGTAATCGAGCAAGTAAATTTTCGTGGATCCTCGATGCCTTTGGTGGGCCTATAGTTCAGTGGCAGAACGCCTCGTTTGCAACGAGGAGGCGCGAGTTCAATTCTCGCTAGGTCCACCAAAGGCATCGGGACAACGAGCCTGCCTGCCGGCAGGCAGGGATGTCAGCGGTTCGAGACCGCTACGGTCCACACTAGATTTTGTCAGCGAGCTTGTGAGCCTTACAAAATCTTGTGCCTCGCCGATGGCGGGGCGAAAGAAAATCTAGGCCTCTCCGCCAGCCGGCGGATTCGGCAAGATTTTCTAACGGAAGGTTGGCAGAGTGGCCGAATGCGCCGCACTTGAAATGCGGTAAGCTAGAAATAGCTTCGGAGGTTCGAATCCTCCACCTTCCGCTTTGTACGGGAAAAACATTAATGAGAGTTCTCCCGCCGCTACGGGATTGCGTTCGGTAGTCAAATCAGAGATTTGAACCGAACGGGAAGAATCTCACCCTCACCGCTTTGTGCAGGAAAACCATTCTTTAAAAATCCTCCCGCCTCCGCAGCAGCTTGCATTCGTTCGAGGGGCAGCTCCTCCTCGATTTTTTCTATTCTTACTATTTCGTTTTTATGAAACGGTCAGTTTTTTTAACGTGCAGATATTCGTGGATTATCAGCCCTACGACGATTATGTCGACAATCGTTATAGACCACAAAAAAAGCGAATAGCCGTACGTCAGCTGATAAAACTGATAAACAGCGAACCCCGTGAAAATTACTATCGACGCCGGGTACGCCCATAATTTGTTTTTCAAAAGTCCGGCAACAAGGAAAATTTTAACCGCGCCGTGGACCATTAGTAGCGCGCTTGCGAACCATTGCGCCTGCGGAGAGAAATTTTGCGCGGTATGCAGAAGCAGGTTAACGAACCAGTCTCTCGGGTCTTCCAGTAATTCGCCATGGGCCAGGAAAAGAACCATGTTGACGAGCATGGCGTGCGAAGCGAAATACAAAAAGATTCCGCCCGCGAGCTCAATAATTCCGTCAATGCCCTTGATGGCGATGCCTATCTCAAAAAGGTCATGCAGCCCCCTTTCTTCGGATTTGCGGTTTATAATCGCCATTGCCGAGCGGCAAGGTAATAAACGACTCCGGAGAAGAGGACTATGACTATGCTTCCGGCGATATCGGCGGCGTGGTGGATTCCGCTCGCGACCCTCGCCCAGCCGATAAGGAGCGCGATTAGCCAAAGCGCGGCGCTGATTTTTCTGTCATAAAACCAGATAATCATCGCTATCGCTCCGACTAGAAGAACGTGGTCGGACGGGAATCCGTTGTCTGCGGCGTGCGCCATCAGAGGAATAAAATGGCCGACCACGAACGGGCGCGGGTTGTAATAAAAATGCGACGCGATTCTGGAAATAACGTAGGCCAGCGGGGCGACGATTGCTCCGCAGACAATCATGCTCCGCTGCGTTTTCCTCTGTTGAACGAAAAACAAAACCGCGGCGATGGCAATCGCGAGCAAATAAAAATATTTGGCTATGAAGACTATGGCAAAATCCATGTTTATATATTGATTGTAACATTGTTCGACGCCGTTTAGAATGTTCACGGACGGCGCGCGCGAAAGTGGGAGAAAATTACGTTTGTCTGGTCTAGCCGGTTCTGTTAAGATATTTCCAAGTAGACACCGCAAAATGAATTTTTGGAATAAATTTTACGAGCAGCCTTTGGATAAAATTCCGTGGCAAAACACTCAAGCTGATTGGTTTAGCGATCTGGTTGATAGGGGCGAGGTAAAAGGAACGTCTGCGCTGGATTTAGTGTGTGGAACCGGCAAGAAATCCATTTATCTGGCAAAACATGGATTTGGAAAAGTAATTGGAGTAGATATTGCCGATAGGGCTGTAGAGATAGCCAAGCAAAACGCGCTTAAAGAAGGTGTCTCCGGTAATTGCGTATTTATAGCCGAAGATGCATTAGAATGGGCATTTTCAAACAAAGAAGAATTCGATTTAATTTTAGATTGGGCTTATTTGCATTGCTTGCCTCCAGAAAAACGAAATCTTTACGCGAGTACGATAAATAACGCAAGCAAGAAAGGCTCGCTTTATTTAATCAGGGCATTTAGCTCGCGCAACAACGAAGAATATTTTGAAGAAACAGTTGACGATGCCGCGAACAAAATATATTTTCTTGATGAGAAAAAAATTTCCGGACTGTTGCCAAATTTTGAAATCGTGAAGAAGAACGAGAGCGCACCCAGAACCAAACCAGACTTTTACTTCACGGAACTTTTAATGATAAAAAATTAGCGATATTCACGCTGGATTTGTCTTAAAAGCCGTAAATGGCTTGCCCCGTACATAATCGCATTTTTTAAAATTATAGATAAATATTTGATACTTCTAAATGTTGCAAAACAACTATGACTTGAAGATAATATGTGCGGGGTTTAAAATAGCTCCGCGATAATGCCGCCTTAGCTCAGTTGGTACCTGCCTGCCGGCAGGCAGGGAGTAGCACTTTCGTAAATCCTCACACCAATTGAGCACAAGTAAATTTATGCCGATGTAGCTCAGTTGGTAGAGCAACGCTTTCGTAAAGCGTGGGTCGTCGGTTCGATTCCGACCATCGGCTCCACATAAGATGCTCAATATGGTGTGGGGATAAAGCAAAGGTTAGGCCCCTATCTTCGTATTAATCTCCGGCGCGACGCCGCCTATTTTGTTTTAAGCACAAGGCGCGACAACGAAGCTGTGCAGGCGCACTGCAAGGAGGAGTAACGAAGTGATGAGATAAAATAGGCGCGTCCCGAAGGGTTGTTGCCAAAATAAAATATCTCTGCGTTATTTCTTCTCGCCGTGGTAAAACCACAAGCTCGTCGAGATGCCTAGATTTATTTCATTTTGGCTAACAACGCGCCCAGAGCTAATACGAAGATAGTGGCCTGAGTTCGAATCTCGGAGGCGGCTCTTATTTTTTAAGCAACCGAGGATAACACTTTTATTAAATTAAGTTTTATACGGCCGGTTTCAGAAATTAGCCACGGATGGGATTATCTGATGATATGACTCTTCACCGGTCTGCGGGTTGTATTCCAAATATCTTAGCCAATTCGTGTTTATC
>DATKTR010000046.1:0-7039 GCA_035531015.1 Minisyncoccota bacterium
GGGTTGCTGGCGTACTCGCCAGTGCGTGGGGCTTTCTCCGAGCGTACGGGGCAGTTTCAAGCCACCACGCACGCGGAGCGTGCGAAGTCATTACCTCACTTTGTTTTGGAAATAGGTGCGAGTTTGGTACAATAGAGACACATGAAAAGTTCATCGGTTCATTTTTTAGGCTGGCTATACAGGAATATAGGCGCGAAGTTCTTTTTCTTGTTCGATTCCGAACCGATACACGATTTTGTGCTGAAAATGGGTGAAATAATGGGCAAAATACCCGGCTTGCCCGCGTTAACCGGCTTTTTTGTGAAAGTTTCCGACCCTTCTTTGAGCACAGAGGTTGCGGGAATAAATTTTGAAAATCCTGTCGGAATGTCAGCCGGTTTCGACCACGAGGCGCAATTGACCCAGATACTTCCGAGTCTCGGAGCGGGATTCGAGAGCGTCGGCACGATAACCAACAAGCCGTACGAAGGGAATGCGTATCCGAGAATGAAACGTCTCGTGAAATCGAAATCTATTTTGGTGAACAAAGGATTCAAATCCGAGGGCATTGATAAAGTTCTTTCGCGCCTTGCAGGGTACGAGTTCCGCATTCCCGTGGGCATATCCATCGGGAGGACCAATACGAACGAGCATAACGGCCATGACGATGCCATTGCCGACATTCTGGAGGCATTCAGGAAAGTTGAGAAATCAAAAATTCCGTTCTCTTATCTTGAGCTGAATATCAGCTGCCCCAATCTCGGCAAGGAAATTTCTTTTTACGAGCCGGAGCGCCTTCATCACCTTCTGGCGGCTGTGTTTTCGCTGAATTTATCGAAACCTCTTTTCATAAAAATGCCGATAATTTTGTCGGACGAAAAAACAAAAGAACTTTTAGACGTTGTTCTAAAATTTCCGGTGGCCGCCGTTATTTTCGGAAATCTCCATAACAATAAGAACAATCCCGCGTTCGATAAAAAAGAAATTGAGGAATTCGGGAAATACAAAGGAAATTGGAGCGGAATGCCGTGCCAAAGCCGTTCTGACGAGCTGATACGTTTCGCACGCATTCATTCGAAAGGAAAGCTGCCGATAATCGGCTGCGGGGGGATATTCGACGCGAAAGACGCTTACCGTAAAATAAAACTGGGCGCTTCTTTGGTGCAGATGGCTACCGGGTTTGTTTTTAGCGGTCCGCAGCTAGCGGCCGAAATATGCGCTGATTTGCCGGCAATGCTCGAAAAAGACGGATTCAAAAACATAAAAGAAGCCGTGGGAGCGGATATTTTGCTATAGTTATAGTGTACGAATAAAGTTTTTATTCGTTGCATGAATATAAAAAAAATATTATTCACGTCGTTGGCCGTCCTGGTTTTTATACTCGTTGCGATTGCCGGGTATTATTTCGCGCTGCGAAAAAATAAACCTGCGGCGCCGCCCGAAGCTCCATTAGCGCAAACGGCGGCTTCTTCTTCGGCTTCAGGCATGGCTTTGGGTATAACCGATTATTGTCTTGGTGGCCAATGCTGGAAAGAGAACGCGAGCAGCCTTTTCGGTGAATTATTCGGGACAGTGCTTGATTCGATAGCGCCGAGCAGCACCAGTTTCTATATCAATCCGGTGGTGGACGACGTTTATTTCGACGATAGCTGGAACGCTGCCTGCGCGCCGTTGAAACAAAAAGTCGCTGCGCTTGTAAGCGGAAAAACTTCCGTGCGCGACAAAATTTTGGCTATCACGAACTGGGTCGCCGGTTCAAAGCCGCCGGGGCCAAGCCCTGCCGGCGTGATACAGGACATTTGCGGACTTTTCGGCGCGCATAGCGGGGCTTCCGCGGACGCAGCCGCCCTGACTGTCGCGATGCTCAAATCCGCGGGAATACCCGCGAGGATAGTTTATCCGTCTGCAACCAACGCCAGTTCGAAGTATGCGTACGCATCGGTTCTTCTGGACGGGAAATGGGTTGGAGTAGACGGAAATTTCGGGGAAGGCCAGCGGAACATTTTCAATCCGACTGCTTTTTTGGAAAGCATGACTTACAAAGCGTTTGAGAAGCCGATGGAAATAATAATTTCATCGGGCAATAAACTTAGCTCCGATTTCACGTATTATCTTGCTGACGGAATTTTCACGCGAACAAATGTCGTTAACGATATTGCTGCCGGCTCCGCCACAAGTACCGGACAAGCGGCGCCGTACGGAACGATAACTTATATCAAGCCGTGGTACTCGGTTTACGGCCTGGATATCGTCGATTATGCCGAACTGACCGCGAAAGACACGCAATGCGATTATTACTCGTGCAAGAAATCAGTTGGCACGAATACTGATATAAAGCTGCCCGAGGAATACACAATGCTCAAAGCGCAGAAAATATTCCAGGTCGCGGGCGGCAAAGTTGTCCAGGAGGTAGATAAAGAATCGGTTATCCCCGCAGACTTGCGTAAAGAATATTACGTCAACGCCGGATTTCCTCCGGGAAATTACAGATTCAGCTATCGGTCGTCGTCCGGCAATCTGGTCGCTTATTACGATTTTGAACTCAAACAAGGGGATAATTTAACGATAATGCCCGATATGCTGTCGAAAGGCGACGGAGCGGACGACACGCAATTCAAAGGTTTTATCGATTATCTCCGAATAGCAAGCCAATAGGCAGGCTGTTCATTGTTATTCTCGAAAAACCGTTCCAATAAGTGTACGATTAATACAAATGGAAAAGATTCAAATCTATTTTTTCGCCGGACTGTTTCTGGCAGTGCTTCTGTTGAGTTTCTTCATACTTCTGCCTTTCTTGGTGCCGCTGTCGATAGCCGCGACGCTTGCGGTATTATTCCACAGATTCCATGAACGCCTGACTCATTTCATCGGCGGGTACAGAGGACTTGCCGCGCTATTAACCGTAATAATCGCCGCGCTCATAATAATTTTGCCCATTCTTCTGATAGGAACAGTAGTCCTTCGCGAGGCGCTTAGTTTCCCGGCATGGCTTAGCGGCGGAGGAGCCGAAGGCATAAACAGCGCTTTCGTTTCCGCGGAAAAACAGATATCCAACTATCTGCCCGGCTCTTCGATAAACTTCAATTTGAGCGAGTACATTAATCTCGGCGCTAACTGGCTTGCCCAAAACATGGGAGCCGTATTCGCCGGAGTAGCGGAAAGAACGGTAGGATTTTTCTTCAGCCTCGTCATTTTATTAATAGCATTTTTCTATTTCCTGAAAGACGGGAAGAATTTTATCAAAGCGATTGCCGAGCTGAGCCCTTTGCCCGACAAAAACGATTACGAAATATTGAATAAGATAGAAACGACGATAGTTTCGGTGGTCAGGGGTTCATTGTTCGTTTCTTTGATACAAGGAATAGCGTCGTTCACCGGGTTCAGCATTTTCGGAATTTACAATCCGGCGCTTTTGGGAGGCATAGCGGCAGTAACATCTCTTATTCCCGGAATAGGAGTGGCATTGGTGATGGTTCCGTCGCTAATTTATCTTTTTGCAATCGGCGCAACGAGCCACGGAATCGGCCTTCTCATTTGGTGGATAGTTATGATAGTGCTTATCGACAACATGGCCAGTCCCATGCTTATAAGGCGCGGAACTAAAATTCATCCTTTAATGATACTTCTTTCAGTCATAGGCGGCCTTGCGTATTTCGGACCTATCGGATTATTGCTCGGCCCGGTAGTTTTAAGCCTTCTTTTCGCGATGATAGAGATATATAAACTTTTGATGGAATCGGAGAAGAAAAGTTTCGGATAAAAAAATCGTCAGCCCAGGCTGACGGTTTCTTTATTATTTAGCAATCATTGCAGGTATCTCCGACAACTTTGACGCTACCGGGGCCGAACGGGAGCGGCCTGTCTTGCGTGTAGGGAAGCCCTTGGGAGATAGCGATTTCCGCTTTCTGAAGTTCGTGGCCGATGTCGAGCAGGTGCCCCGGCTGGTTAATCAGCTCGAGATAGGCTATTTTCCTGCTTACTTCCATTGCAGTATTTCCGCTGATGACCATCAAATCGTCTCCGCTCGGTGTTTTGAAATAAGCGCTTATTTTATTGTCTTTGGTGCTGATGATGAAAAGTCCGCGCGGGTCGGCGCTAACGGCAGGGTCGAAATGCATGGACGGCTCGCGTTCCCATATGGCGCAGCGAACGAGCTTTTTGGCGTCATCCCAGTCCGATTCGTATATATGCGCCGATTGTGAAGTTATCTGAAGATAGCCCATTTCAAATCCAGCTTCCTTGGCTATTCTGGCCTGGAGAGCGCGCAATCCGAAAGCGTTAGGCATGGCTGCTTTGAAAATATCGTGGCTCCGCACCGTGACAAGAAGATGGAGCTTGCCACTGTTTTGGAGAACCTGTATCTGCGTGATGCAAGGCGGTTCCTTGGAATCCTTGTCTATCGAGGGAACCATTGTAGTGGCAACCCCGCGGCGCGTGTCAGGCGAAGATTTCAATTCTTTGAGAATCACTTCTTCTATCTGGTCTATGTATCCCTTGGCATCGGGGTATCGCATTATGCGGTTGCCGTAGGTGTAGCTGACGCCTTCGGGAGATTCAGGGGAAAGAAAAACGGAGCGGTAGTGGTCAATGGCATTCTGGTTCAGGCTCGTTGCTATTTTCAAACTTTCCGGCCAGTCCACGTCCATTTTCGGATTGTCCGGGTCTTCGTCTTCAATTACCCAAGTGACGCCGATGAGTTCGCGCTGCTGCGATCCGTATTGCGTACCCTTAATCGTGCCGTAGCGCATAATGCGGTCGAGGACTCGCAACCAGACATCGACTACTTTTTTGCCGCGTATCATAAAGCCCACTTTTTCGGACGGGAAAAGTTCAATGACTTCCGGAACGGCGTCCGCAAAACGAACCGGCTCCATATAGGGAACGGAATTTTCGTCAGGAAATTGCTTGATGGCGTCGCTCAAGTCCGGGTCGGCGATTTTTTTGAGCTTAACGTTTTCCCTTATGGAATTGACTATTTTGTGGTCTATTTCTTTTTCCAGTTTGAAATCTGTTCCAGGGATTTCGCGATTGTCGTTTATGCCGTGCTCCCAAATTTTCAAAAGCACTTCTTTTCCGGAAACGCCGAAAGGGCTGCAGGAAAGCGTGCCGTGGTCCCAGAGATAAAGGTTTCTTATTTGCGGATTGAGGGCGAGATTGCGGAGTATTATATTGACGCCTTGCCTGCTGTATAAAGTGCCTATTATTGCCGAGCGCTTCATAAGTTCCGGGAATTGCTTGATGGCGCGCTCGGGTTCGTTCCAAACTGTGCAAAAGCCCACGTTCTTTCCCTCGCCCAGGAAAACCCTGTATTTGTCGGGCTGGTACAAATTTTCCGAAGAAATCATTAAAAGTATTATAATCGGCAGTGAGGCGGATGTAAAAGCGGGAAGTGCTTTTATTGCCGCCGAGCGAACCGATTAATGAAATCCAGAGATTTCATATATCCGAGACTGGTGCTGCTTGGAAACCCGCCTTGCAATTATGTCCAAAAATACGCCATAATAATCTCTATGAATTACGAAACCATTCCCGCGGCCGAAACCGTAGCAAAAACGGCGGCAGCGCTCAAAGAAAGAAATTTCAATCCGATAATCGTCAACACGAAAGAAGAGGCTTTGGAAAAGGTGAAGTCTTTGATTCCTGCCGGAGTTTCCGTGATGAACGGCAGTTCGACCACGCTCAATCAAATAGGCTTTGTCGATTACCTCAAGGCGGGGAACACGGGCTGGAACAATTTACATGAAGCTATCCTTGCCGAGAAAGACCCGCAGAAACAAGCCGAGCTTAGAAAGCAGAGCATACTCGCGCAATATTTTCTAATCAGCGTCCATGTCATAACCGAAAGCGGACAGCTGCTCATTGCTTCGGCTTCGGGCAGCCAGCTGCCTTCAATAGTTTTTTCATCAGATAACGTGATTATAGTTGCCAGTACGAATAAAATAGTCCCGACGCTGGACGACGCTTTTGTCCGCTTGAAAGAATACGTTTATCCGCTTGAGGACGCGCGGATGAAAAGCACCGGCGCTTCGGGCAGCGTCATTGGAAAGATTTTGATTTATGAACGCGAAGTAATGCCGACAAGGAAAATAAATATAATTCTGGTTAACGAGAAATTGGGGTATTAGAAATTTGAACTTAAGCTGACGAGCTGACGGTTCGCTCATTGTTAACAACTTGTGCGATCGCACAAGTTGTTAACAAGTAAAAAGAATAAACAAATAACGTTGTTAAAAAAATCCTTAGTTTAAACTAAGGATTTTTTGATTACTTCTTCGGCGTGGGCTTTGTCGAGAAAATCTTTTGTTTTTACCCATTTATTCGGCTCAAGTTCTTTCATATGGTCGAAGAAGTGTTTTATTTTGTTTTTAGTCGCTTCGTCCAGGTCAGAGATATCCTCAACATTTGCCTGATACGGGTCGATTTTTTTTGTCGGTACCGCGATTATTTTGTGGTCGATTCCGCCTTCATCTTCCATTTCGAGCATTCCGATGGGGCGGGCGGGAACATACGTGCCGGGAGAGAGGACCGCGGATGTTATCACGAGAACATCGGTCGGATCTCCGTCTTCAGCGTGAGTGTTCGGGATGAACCCGTAGTTGCACGGGTAAACCATTGAAGTGTAAAGAAGCCTGTCAACTGCGATTGCTCCTGATTCTTTGTCGAGTTCGTATTTAACCGACGAACCCTGCGGTATTTCTATTACGACGTTTATTTCTTCGGGCGGGTTTTTTCCTGCCGGTATTTTGCTTATGTCCATATTTTGGCTAATGGCTTATAGCTAATTGCTGTAAGTTGTTATTTTGTCTCGACGCTGGTAATAATAACATATTTTATTTTCCCAATTTAAAATACTTAATAATCTGTTGATATCTTGGTGATACTCTGCGAACTTTTGTAAGTAAATCAAGGCTTTTTAGCGCTAAAAATTATTTTTCAGCGGTTTTGACTCATATATAGGGTGTATTAATATGAATACCAAGTGGGGAATAGTGGATTAATTTGGGGATATCTGGTTTTTCTTATCCGAGATTCGAGGTTAGAAAAACCTGATACCCCGCCA
>DATKTR010000047.1:0-29860 GCA_035531015.1 Minisyncoccota bacterium
ACTTCCGATGCATTACCGACGAGGAGATACAAATGGTCGAGTATCTGCTCAATTCCAGACCGAGAAAACGCCTTGGCTGGAAGACACCTTATCAGGTATTCTATGAACTAACAGGTGTTGCACTTCAGAGTTGAATGTACCGAAATTTTGTTTGACAATTTATCAAATAAATATCAAAATATAGACTGCATCTTTTTACAACCCTATATAATAGTATTTCCCAAGGAGAGCGTTATGTTACGAGTCATCTGCAGGGCTATCGTGCTTGACCACGAGACGGGTAAAATCCTTCTTGTGCGGAATAAAGACGCCGATTTTTGGTATCCCCCCGGCGGCGGCTGGAACGAGAAAGAAAATATCGAGTGTTGCGTGGTGCGGGAAACAGAGGAAGAAACAGGGATTAAAATCCAGCCCGTACGGCTTCTGTACGCGCAGGAATTCCGCCCCGACAACGACGATGTTCACTTCGAACTTTTCTGGTTTGGATATCCAATCGGACCAACGAAGCTCGACGGCATCAAAGACCTTCACGGGATAGTTGAAGAAGTAAAGTGGTTTTCCCGCGAGGAACTCGCAGAAATGAAGGTGTTCCCCGAACGGCTCAAAGACCAGTTTTGGAACGAGCTCGCCGGCGCATTCGCCTCGCCAAATCCGTTCATCAGGCAATAAGGAGGAAGTGAAGTATGCTGATAGCTTTAAGCGGTATAGACGGATGCGGGAAAACCGTTCAGGTCAACCTGCTTGAGCAATGGCTGAAAGATAAGGGGAAGTCGACGCTTGTCGTCAAGGCTTACGACGACATTTCGAAACTAATCCTCCGCCAGTTCATGGAAAAGTGGACTGACGACGCGGCCATCATGTTTCTTTTCCAGGCGCTTCATGCCCAACAGTATTCCGTAGCGTTAAACGCGCTCTCGGAGGGACAGGTAGTCATAGCCGACCGCTGGGATGAGAGCTATCTCGCCTATCATCGGAACTTTGGTTTCCTGTCCAAGCAGTATGATGTCTATTCGATGCTCAATTCTCTGGCATTCCATGATAAAATTCCCGACGCCGGGTTTATAATCAAGGTGCCGCCGGAAATTGCGCGGAGAAGGCGTGAGTCGCGTGGAAAACCGGAACGGTTCGAAGACCGGCCCGACAACTACTACGACCTCGTACAGGATACATACTGCGAAATAGCGGCCGACCGGGAATGGAAGGTTCTCGACGGAACCAAAACTCCCCAGGAAATCCACGAAGAAATATGCGCCGCGCTCCTCGGGCGTATTTAAAAAGGCAGTCCTATCATCAGGACTGCCCGATTTTTTTATAAATCGCGTCGATTGCAAGTTTGTTGTTGTCGTATTTAACCCGCTTTTTCGCGTCTTCTGGCTCAAGCCACTCAAAAGCAGTATGTTCGTCGCTTAATCTAGCGCGCGAAGGTTCTTTTATCTCGCATCCGAAAACATATTCGGAAAGTTCGTAACCGTCGTCTCCCATAAAAAAATACGAGAGTGGCGTCCAGAAAATTTCAGCATTACTTATGCCGATTTCTTCTAATGCTTCGCGTGACGCGGCAGCCAGTGGGTCTTCGCCGATATGCACCCCACCCGTGATAGTCTGCCAAAATCCGCCCTTCTGCTCGTTGCGCTTGAGTGTGAGTATTTTGATATCCCATTTTTCATCGCGGGTGAAACAAACAACGTTCGTCTGAGCCATGCGATTGGCGGCAAGCACCGTGTGTATTTCGTCCGCCAGGCTTTCAACTGGCTTCCTTGAACCATCCGCCGATACTTTCAATATAAAAGGCAGAATACCGTAGCACCGCGGCAAAATATCCGTGTACCATTCGTCGTAACGTTTTTGCGCTTTCTCATTAAGAAGAATTTTTTCTATTTCGGCGGAATATTCTCCTGCGCCATTATGGCCAGTCGCGAAAGGAACATTTTCCTTAAGATACACAAGTAGCGCTCCCGCTTTTTCCATGTCTTTCTTCAGTGACTCTAGATATGAAGCATCAGGCAAAGCTTGTTCCAAGGCATAGCGAAAAGCAAATGAGGAAAGAACCGACCGCTCGACAAGTGTCGACTGCTTGAAAAATTGCTGGCGGTCTTTATGCTGTTCTAGATACCATCCGTCCAGATCTTTGATTTCGCCGGCTTTTGAATCGCGGGTGTGGAACGGCTCGGGCATGAATTCGTATCCGTATTTACCGCAGTATGCCTGAGCGAGGCTTGTTTTCCCGAGACCCCACAAGCCTTCGAGAATAATCGGGTTTACGGGATTGGGGTTTTTGATGCTCATACCTGAATGATTATTTTGTATATCATAATCGGAATAAGTCTCATTTGCCAGATGGAAAGAGGCGTTTTTGATACCGCTTCTTACTTGCGGCTTTTCAGATTGCTCAAGGAAAAATCTCCAAGTTTGGGCGAGAAACGGAAATTGTACGTTCTCATTCCGGCGCTCCGCGAACAGGATATAATTGAAAAAACCGTCTTGCAGTTTTATGAAGCGGACACTCCGGGCTTCGAAATCCATACTGCTATTATAACCACCTTAAGGGAAAAAAGTACTGGCCAGCCGACAACCGAAGAAATTGTCACTCATTCGGCAAAATCAGGAAAACTCTCTGAATTCAAAGATAAGATTCAGATATTCCGCGACCCGGATATGTATGGCAACATGGCAACGCAACTAAACTATGCTCTTGGCGAAATAAGAAAATTTTCTTCATCCGATGCTCTTTATATTGTTTACAATGCCGATTCCATCGTGTCCCAGGCGACTTTCGAAAAACTTTACGGACTTCTTGCCGAAAACCGCGGAAAAGAATTTGTGTTTCAGCAGCCTTGCGCCTATGTAAGAGAAATGAGTCCGTCTTCGGGTTCATTCCAAAATGCGCTTTCCCTTTATCAAAGCTGGTATTGCCTCGGCCACGAATCGCGGCTGTTAAACGAATATGGAAAATCTCTTTCTAATCCCCGCTCTTCGTTCCTCGGAATTATTGTCGGCCACGGCTCTGGTATGACGCTCAATATGCATGAAAAAAACGGAGGATATCCGTCGAAACTCCTTACCGAAGACCTGACATTTGGCTTTATGCTTTCCGCAAACAAAGTCCCAATACTGCTCCTTCCGACTCTCGAACTTGCCGATGTTCCGGCAAAGTTTGCCACTTTTATCAGTCAGAAAAGTATTTGGTTCTGGAATTATCTCGGATATTTTGATTGCTACAAAGCTGCACGCAAAAAACATCACGCCTCGCGGCTTCTGATTCTATTACTTCATGGCATGGCCGCAGGCGGTTACTGGGCTCTTTCTGCCGTTTTCATCGCTCTTCCGATAATATCGGGAATTATATTGCGCTCTCCGCTTATTTTATGTGTATCAATAACAAGCTATTCGCTCTTTGTCATATTGCCCCAGTATGCCTTGTTTAAAAAATTACCGTCTATCCTGCACCAGCAAGGCTTTGAAACTACCGCTTCAAACATGGGCAATACGTCTTTTTTAAAAATACTTCCAGCTCTTTGCCTTGTAACCGTTACCGACTCCATCGGCCCATGGATAGCAATATCAAAACGTATAGCGTTCTTTTTCACTCGTAAATTGCCCCAAAAACCTAAAACTGAAGATTAAGCTTTTATTGCCACTCCCATTTCGCCGACAATTCTTGCGTCGCGCCAGTTTTTGCCGTTCGAAATAAATTCCTCCATAACACGCCTTGGTCCGTCAACGTGTTTGGCCCTAACGTCGTGTAACACGATTATTCCTCCGGAAGGGATAAGTGGCGACCACAGCTCGTAGTCCTTTTTTACCGCGTCATATTCGTGATTGCCGTCTATAAAAAGCATATCGATGCTGTTCTCTGGAAACTTCGGACGAGCATCTTCACTTGAAAAAGGAATTGCATTCACGGTTTTATCCAGCCCATATTTTTTAATAGTGCTTTGGAAATCATTGAAAAGGGAATTTTCCATGCTGTCCATAATTTTATGATATGCTTCGCGCGATTTATAATCTCCGTCTCCGTTAAAAGGGTCAATAGAATACAGTTTGCCATTTTTATTTTTTATGGCGTTTCCGAACACGTAAGCCGACTTCCCTCTCCATGCGCCTATCTCGCAGACAACTGGCTCATGGGAAGATATGCTTTTTGCAAGTGAAAAAAGCTCTGCAACTTCTGATAAAAGCAACCAGCCCTCGATTTCTTCCAGATGCGGCAACTGGCGCAATATATTCTGCCTGTCTTTGTCAAGAGAATTGAATTGTTCCTCGTATGAAGGATAGAAAGACATAAAAGTAGGATGTCTATGGCAGTTCCTACAATAACCCGAAGCTTATTTTTTTGGAAATACCTTTATTTTGAACTTCAATATTATAAAATCAAAAAATATTGCTCCCCACGTCTGCTACTATTACGAATCCTTATCAATGCACTCATCTCAACTACAATTGCCTGAAGGCGATGGGTTTGCTCCCAAAGATGGAAACTAAATGAATTTAAGCGAGTTATTTCCCCTTTCTTCCCTGCCAGATAACGAGAAGCGGACTGGCCACGAAAATCGATGAGTATATACCGGTAGTCACGCCGACGAGAAGAGTCAGAACGAAATAGTGAAGAGACGCCGGCCCGGTGAAGTAAAGCGCCAGTAAAACAAGTATGAGCGTGAAAGAAGTGTTTATGGAACGCGCCATTGTCTGGTTAACGCTCTTGTTGACCAGTTCGGCGAATGCCGTCCTGCCGCGGTCAAGCAGAAGATTTTCCCTGATGCGGTCGAAGACGACAATAGTGTCGTGCACCGAAAAACCCATTACAACCAGAAGCGCCACCATAAAGTTGCTGTCAATTTCTATCTTCGCGTAATGGCCGAGAAGCGCCAGTAAACCCGCCGGTATGGCGACATCGTGGAAAAGCGTCAGTAAAGTTATGAAACCATAGGCCCATGAGCTGACAGGCTGGAAAACTTTCCTGAATGCGAATGCGACATAAAGCGAGATGCCGATGATGACCAAAATCATCGCAATTATGGCATTCTTGCGGAGCTCGTTGCCGACTGATGGTCCGATGGACTGGAAGCCGGCTTCTTCAAACGACGGGTAGCTTGTTTTCAAAAGATTCGCTAGTTTTTGGTGGACGGGTTCGGAAATCGACGGAAGGCGCGCCATAAAGCTCCCGCTTCCCGCGTCGTACGTCACAATGGCATCGGACGCATCAAGGTTCGATTTGAAGAAATCCTGCAAAGCGGCGGCCGAGGGAGTGTTGCTGGCAATGCTGAATTGCCACAGCGTTCCTCCGGCGAAGTCTATCCCCTGCCTGAAACCGAAACCGACTATCGCGGCAACGGCAGCAATGACAAAAACAGCCGAGATGCTGAGAAAGATTTTTTTATGTCCGATGATGTTGAGCATGGGATTATCTTAATTTTTAATTACCGAATTTCTTAATTTCCGGATTTTTATCTTTGACCAAAACTCTCAATAGCAGCCGCGTCGTGGTTATGGCGCTGAAAAGGCTTACAAGTACTCCGATGAGAAGAGTTAAGGCGAATCCTCTTACGAAACTCGAAGTGAAGTAATAAAGAATTATAGCCGTGATGATAGTGCTGGTGTTTGAATCCCTGATTGAGGGCCAGGCGCGGCGGAATCCTTCTTCAATGGCGGTGGTGCGCGAGAGTCCTTTCTTAAGCTCTTCTTTAATGCGCTCGAATATAAGAATGTTGGCATCGACGGCCATACCTATTGTCAGAATGAAACCAGCCAATCCGGCGAGGCTCAAAGTTATCGGAATGACCTTGAAAACCCCGAGTGTCAGGAAAATATAAATGAGAAGCGCGAGCGCGGCGAAAACCCCGAACATCCTGTAGTAAAAAATCATAAATGCCATAACCAAAAGCGTGCCGATGATTCCTGCAACAATTCCCTTATTGAGCGAGTCGGCGCCGAGAGTCGGGCTGACCGTCTGTTGGCTTATCAAAGTTATCGGCGCGGGCAAAGCTCCGGCATTGAAACGTTCAACCAATGTCTTTGCTTCATCAACCGTGAATTTCCCGCTGATAACGGCCTGCCCTCCGGAAATTTTTTCCTGGACTATCGGAGCTTCAATGAGCTGATTGTCCAAATAGATGGCAAGAGGCTTGCCGACATTTTTCGCGGTCATCTGTTCGAAAATATTAGCGCCATCGCTGTTGAAAGAAATGGAAACCTGGGGCGCCTGCGTCTGCGGGTCGAATGTCAGCTGGGCGCCGGTGATGTAGCGTCCGGTAAGATTGGTCGGGATGAATTGCGTGCTGGAAGCAGTCGGGTCTGTTTCACGAAAATCCAAAAGAGGAGTTTCGCCGATAAGCTGGATTGCCTGCGAAACATCTTTTATGCCGGCAAGTTCGACAACAAGATCGGACCCTCCCGCCGATTGCGCGAGATAAACCTGCGGTTCGCTGACGCCGAAAAGATTGACTCTTTTTTCTATCACGTCGCGAAGCCCGTTAAGGACGGAGTCGCGGTCGGCCGCGGCAACCTGCGAAAGGTCAACGTTATATACAAGATGGCTGCCGCCGATAAGGTCAAGGCCAAGGCGCCAGGGCATCACATTGGCGCCGAAATTTTTGGGATAAACGAAAAATGCCGCCGTTACGGCAACCAGCACTATTAAAAATAAAACGAAAACCGGATGCTTTCTCATATTATGGTGAGCAGGGTCGAACCCATTTATGGTGAGCTTGTCGAACCCATTGGGAAATATTGTAGTACGAAACTTGCCTTTTCGGCAAGTTCTCGGAAATTGGGATAATCCGAGATTACGAATTGAAAAAAATTGCCTAATTGCCTAATTTATCAATTTCTTTATTTAACGATGCTGCCTGGCGGAACTTCCTTTTCCGGATTTAAGATAACGGCTTTTTCTCCATCGCTGGCGGCAAGTATCATCCCCTGGCTTTCGTAGCCCCTCAATGTTCTTGGTTCGAGATTGAAAATCACCGGCATTTCTTTGCCGACAAGCGCCGTATAATCGGGATAAGAAAGAGCAATTCCGGCGATTATCTGTCGCTTTATGGTGAGCTCAGTCGAACCATGTTCAATGCCGAAATCAAAAATAAGCTTCAAAAGCTTATCGCTGTTTTCTATTTTTTCGGCGGAAATTATTTTTCCTATCCTGATATCGAGTTTTTTGAAATCGTCGATTGTTGCCATTGTTTTACAGCAAATAGCTTATAGCAAATCGCCGATGGCCACAAGATTGCCAAAATTCACGGGTTTTGATAATATCGCATCGACGTAATTTCGCGTCGTAACTTAGAAAGGAGGAAAGTGCGCCGATACGGGGGTGCTAAAATCAGCACCCTCGAAACATTTTTATGAGCTAGTTTATAAATCTCCGCTTTTTTAATAATTCTCCCCTTGCCCATCGCGCGATATCAAGTGATAATACGAATATGAACGCGAAAAAATTATCGGCTTTTGCGCTTTTTATTTTAATAACGGTTTCAATTATCCCGCCTTCTGCGCAAGCGGCACCATTTTATTACGCCGGCTGGCTTCCTTTTTGGAAAAAACAAAGCGGGGCGCAGGATATTTCAAACAATCTTTATAAATTCCAAGAATTGAGCCCCTTCTCATACGAAATCAAAAACGGCGCGATAGTCGACGACCTTAAACTTACCGAAGGATTCTGGCCCGCGTGGCTCTCCGCCATACATGACGCGGGAGTCAAAAATATCCCTACAATCGCCTGGTTCGACGGACAGGGCATTCAAAATCTTCTTTCAAACAAAAGCAAGCGCATTGCCCAGGAAGACGCCATAGCGAAACTTGTTAAAACAATGGGTTTCGACGGCATCGACATCGATTACGAAGGCAAGCTTCCGGAAACAAAGCAGTATTTCTCGACTTTCATATACGGGTTGGCGATAAGGCTTCATCCCATGGGAAAAATTCTTTCCTGCACTCTAGAGTCGAGAACGCCGCTGACTTCCCTTTTGGGCGGCGTTCCGAAAGACACAAGAACCGCTAACAGTTATCCGGATATGAATAAATACTGCGACGAGGTGCGCATAATGGCTTATGACCAGGGGCTCATTGACGGCTCGTTGGACAGGCAAAAAGGAAACGGAACGCTTTACGCTCCGGTAGCCGACCCCGACTGGGTGAAAAAAACAATTCAGGAAGCGCTGAAATACATCAGTCATAAAAAAATAATGCTCGGCATCCCGACTTACGGATATGAATACGAGGTCAGCTGGAGCGACGGGTATACCACGTATAAAAGATTGAGAAGTTTTACGTTCTTCCAGGCAATAAACAGAGCTTTGTCCGTCGGTGCGGTTCAGGAAAGAAACAGCGCCGGAGAGTTCAGCTTCACGTATGCCACCAGCACTTTCATCAAAAACGTGTCTCCGATGCTCACCTGGCAGATTTCATCAACATTGCCCGCCGTCATAGCGGAAAATTCGGCAAAGGGGCTTAATACCATGTTTGTTTCGTTCAGCGACGCGGAATCGGCGGCGCAAAAAATAGCGCTGGCGAAAAAAATGGGTTTGCGCGGCGTAGCCTTCTTCAAACTCGACGGCGAGCAGGACCCGTTCCTGTGGGACAAAATGAAATAGATTTCGGGTAAAAACAGAAAACCCGCCGAAGCAGATTTCCTGCAGCCGGCGGGCGATTTATTTTTTTGGCATCCCGTTAAGGGCGAGATTCTTGTTCTTGTACCGTTTGTCCTCGGTCACCTCTTCGCCAAACCATTCTGGAGGGACGAAATTGTTGCCCGCTTCTTCCGAATCGAATTCGACTTCGGCGACTACCAGCCCGTCGAGCTTGCCGAGATAAACGTCGAGCTCAATCGTCTGGCGCCCGTACGGTATCCGATAGCGAATTTTGCTCAGCTGTTTTCCCGCCGTCATGGGCCATAATTCACCGAATTGGTCAGGAGTAATTTCTATCTCCGTCTCGATTCTTACTTTCTCGCCGCCGCTTTTGACAGTCAGCGTGTAGCGATTGCCTGGCGGTTTGAATTTGGAAATCAATTTGAAAAACAATTCCGTCAGCCAACCGAGTAAATTCGACGGGGCTTTTTTCGCCAAACGGGGGCATTCTTCCCGCAGCCTGAATTCCATTCCGTCGCCCAAAATCGCGGCGTAGCCTTGTTTGATTACTGACCAAGGATGCTCGGATACATCCTCGGGACGCACTGCTATATATTTGCGTTCAATTTCTTTCATCTCGCCTCCTTGGTAAAATTGATAAATTTATTTCAATAGTGCTATGCAACTACTTTTAGACTCATTAGATTAACTTGTCAATAACCGGAGAATTGTTTAAGATAACTCCGTTTGAATTTCTATTTGCGGAAATAAATGCCTCCTTAGCTCAGTTGGTAGAGCAGCTCCCTTTTAAGGAGATGGTCGCAGGTTCGATCCCTGCAGGAGGCACAATTAACAGACTTTCTTTTATTCTCCTAGCTCTTCAAGAAGTTTTTTGGCTTTGGCGTCCAGCTTTTTCGGCGCCTTGATAATGAAATTGACCAGCATATCTCCTCTGCCGAAACTGCCGAAATGCGGCATGCCTTCTCCATTGATGCGGAGGTCTTCCTTCAGGTTGAAATTCGCCGGTATTTCGAAATCTATTTTGCCTCCGCTTACGGTCGGCACTTCTATTTTTTTGCCAAGCAGAAGGTCAATGACTTTTATTTCTTTTTTGACAACCAAATCGTCCCCTCTCCGTTCGAAAACAGAGTGCGGCGCGACTCTCACGCGAACGTACAGATCGCCAACCGGAGTTCCAAGTTCGCCCGCCTCTCCGGCGCTTTTAATTTTTATTATCTGATTATCCTGTATTCCGGGAAGGATATCGACTTCAATGCTTCTTTCTCCGCTTATTCTGCCGGCTCCTTTGCAAGCGGCGCAAACTTTGTTCGGTATGCTTCCCGAACCGCGGCATTGGCTGCACGGTTTTATCTGTGAAAAGCTTCCAAAGAAAGTCTGGCGTTTCTCGCGTATCTCTCCTTTTCCGGCGCAAGCTTCGCATGTTTTCGAGCCGGCTGCCGGGTCTCCGCCTTTGCCTTTGCACTCATTGCACGGCAAAAAGGTTTTTACCTTGACGGAACGCTGCGCTCCGCGGAAAGCTTCCTCAAGCGTTATTTCCTGGACCATTTCTATGTCCGAACCGCGTTCGTAAGTGCGGCGCCGCGATTTGACTCCAAGCTCTTCGAAAAAGTTTTCGAAAATGTCATTCATATCGCCGGCGTCATAAAAAGAAAAATCATGCGCGCCGCCGAAACCCTGTCCGCCCGGAAATCCGCCGAATCCGCCGAATCCGTCAGCGGAAAATCCGGAAAACGGATTCTGGCCGCCTTGGGCGGAAAATGGTTCTGACGAACCGAAACGGTCGTAATTGGAACGTTTATTCTTGTCCGAAAGCACCTGATAAGCTTCGTTTAATTCTTTGAACTTGGCTTCGTCGCCTCCCGATTTGTCCGGATGATATTTATGCGCAAGCTTTCTGTATGCTTTTTTAATTTCATCTTCGGTGGCCGTTTTGGCGACCCCTAGAATTTGGTAATAATCTTTTGGCATTTCAGTATTTCAATTATAAACGTTGGCTCCGCGTATAAGCAAGCCGGACAGTGAAAATATATAAATTCAACGGAAAGAATTCCTCAAGGGAACGCCAAAGCCTCTTTGGTAACTGTTTCTCCGCGTATTGCGACGAAATTCAAAGCCACGAGAAATTGGTAGATTAGCCAGGAAATCAAAGCTGAAAGCCACCAAACAAAAGCGCCTATGGTGCGCGATGCCAGAAAGACCACCGCTATCCAGGCAAATATGAACCAGGCGCCATAATCGGCGCGCCATGAATTCAGTGAATTAAGTATTATCTTATACAAGACATCGCTTATTTTTTCGTCTCCGGACAAATTGCCTCCCAGCACCTGTTTTAATCTGTCGCTTATCTGTGGCAGCGTTTGGTCGAATACGCTTTTTTGAACCGCGCCCGGCAAAGTTTTGTAATATGCAGAGCTTGAAAGCTGGTAAGAAGTTATATTCCTTGCCAAATCGTTCACGGTCGAATTGAAGTTAAGTTCCGGGTAGAAATTTTGGGCTATGCCGCTGGACCAGACAAACACTCCGCCGAACGCCGCCGGAGAAATGAAAACGTTATTTTTATTCCAATTCGGAACAAAAATAATAATGGTGAACAATATCAGCCCGGTTATGGTTTTTTTGAAAAAGGGCGCCGTGAATTTAAGGAAATTGACTTCAAGCGAAGTGGAAACCAGCGAACGGCTCATAATTTCTCCCCAGAGGGAAAAAGCCAAAAATGCTCCTCCTGCGGCAAAAAGATATATTTGCGGGTCGCGGTAAAAAAATAAAAGGAAGATTACAGTTTCGGCTGCAATTACCAAAAATCTTCTGCCAAGGCTTTTTATAAGAATCGTTTCAAACGAATTAAGTATGAGGAATGGGAAAACGCTTATTGCGAAATTGAGAACGGCTCCGTTCTGCAAAAAATCGCCGCAGGCGTAACCGACCCATATTGCCGAAAGCACCGATAAAGCATCAAGCCCAATGGTTTTATAAAAACCTTTGGGCCTTAATGTTTTTTCTATCGGGACTTGCTCAAGAAGATTCTCCGATAGGTTCTCCGTTGTTATCCCCTTTATCGTTTTCTCCAGGTTTGTCGGCATCGCTCTTATTATAGACGTTCTGTCCGATTTTTTGTATCTCCGCGGAAAGTTCGGCTATTCCGGACTTCAAAGCTTCCACTTCGCGGTTCTCCTGTATTGATTTTTTAAGGGCTTCTATCTTTTCGGCAATGCCCGTTTTCATATCCGCCGGAATCTTGTCTCCGGCATCAGTCAAAGCTTTTTCCGCGGTGTAAACAAGCGTTTCCGCCTGATTCCTGGTCTCTGCCAAGTCGCGTTTTTTCTGGTCTTCGGCGGCGTAAGCTGAAGCTTCGTTTTTAAGCTTCTCGATTTCATCTTTTGACAAGCTTGTCGATGCCTCTATTTTCACCGATTGCGATTTGCCGGTCGCCTTGTCTTTCGCGGAAACATTGAGTATTCCGTTCGCGTCTATATCGAATGTGACTTCAACCTGCGGAAGTCCGCGCGGGGACGGCGGAATGCCATCGAGAACGAAGCGCGCCAAAGTACGGTTATCCGCCGCCATCGGGCGTTCGCCCTGCAGCACGTGTATCTCGACAGATGTCTGATTGTCCGCGGCCGTGGAAAATGTCTGCGATTTTGATGTCGGAACGGTCGTGTTTTTCGCTATCATTGGCGTCGCGACCGAACCCATTGTTTCTATGCTTAGCGTGAGCGGAGTAACGTCCAGAAGCAAGATATCTTTCACGTCTCCCTGAAGAATTCCGGCCTGCACGGCTGCGCCGAGCGCGACTACTTCATCGGGATTTATTCCTTTGTGCGGTTCTTTGCCAAAAAGTTTTTTGACGGCTTCCTGTATCGCCGGCATTCTTGTCTGTCCGCCAACGAGAATTATTTCGTTTATGTCGGAAAGCGCGAATCCCGCTTCCTTAACGGTCTGTTCCGTAAGTTTTATGGAATTATCGATATAATCCTGAACGAGCGACTCCAGCTTGGCGCGCGTAAGTTTGAGCAAAAAGTGCTTCGGCCCGGAAGCATCCGAAGTTATGTAAGGAAGATTCACTTCGGTTTCGGTCACGGTCGAAAGCTCGTGCTTGGCGCGCTCAACTCCTTCTTTAAGGCGCTGCAAAGCGAGCGGGTCTTTGGAAATGTCTATGCCTTCCTGTTTCTTGTATTCGGCGACAAGATATTCGTTTATCCGCTTGTCGAAATCGTCTCCGCCAAGGTGCGTGTCGCCTCCGGTAGAGCGTACTTCAACGGTGTCGTCGCCTACTTCAAGAACGGATATGTCGAAAGTTCCTCCGCCGAAATCGTAAACGACTATTTTCTCGTTTTTCTGCTTGTTTAAGCCGTAAGCCAAAGCCGCCGCCGTTGGTTCGTTGATTATGCGGCGTACTTTGAGGCCGGCAATTTCGCCGGCATTTTTCGTGGCCTGCCTCTGCGAGTCGTCGAAATAGGCCGGGACCGTGATAACGGCTTCGTCTATTTTTTCTCCGAGCTTCGCCTCGGCATCGGCCTTAAGTTTCGCGAGTATGAAAGAAGAGATTTCTTCTGGAGAATAAAATTTGTCTCCCATCTTCACTTCCACTCCGCCGGTGGCGCTGGCCTGAATGTCATAAGGAAGCCAAGCTTTGTCGCGCTGGACTTCGGCATCGGTGAATTTCCTTCCAATGAGGCGCTTAACCGATGAAATTGTGTTCTTCGGATTGGTTATTGCCTGTCTCTTGGCGAGGAGTCCCGCGAGCCTTTCATTTGCCTTGCTTATGGCGACAACGGACGGAGTCGTCCGGACGCCTTCGGTGTTTTCCAAAATGCGCGGCTCGCCTCCTTCGGCGACAGCCATCGCGGAGTTAGTTGTTCCCAAATCTATGCCTAATATTTTTGCCATATTATTTTTAATCCTACTCTTTTTATTTAAATATAATTCCGACTTTTTAATTTATTAATTTCCGGATTTCTCTTTTGATACCTTTACTCTTGCCGCTCTCAATATTCTATCGTGAAGTTTATATCCGGCTTCTATTACTTCAAGTATCGTTCCCGCCGGCTGGTCGGATTCCGCTTCGACTATCGCTTCCGATATGGAAGGGTCGAATTTGTCTCCTTCTTTTACTGGCAGCCGCTCCAGTCCGCGCTGTTTTAAAACACTATCGAGTTTCGAGCGCACCATGTAAACTCCTTTTTCCACGGGCCCGGCTTTTTCCAATGCAGCCAGTCCGAGGTCGAAGCTATCCAAAACTCCTATCAATTCTTCCAAAAGGTCTTCGTTGGCAAATCGCGCTATATCCTCGAAGCGCCTTACTTCGTCTTTCTTATAATTCAAAAAGTCGGCTTTCGCCCTCTGCCATCCGGCGAGGTACTCGTCGCGCTGTTTTTCGCAGGCCGCGAGCTTTTCATCCACCTCATTTGGCTCATTTTGAGAATCGTTGTTTTGCTTTATGTCGTCCATATTTTTATTGGTAACGTTTATATTACACCCTTAGCGCAAATGCCACAAAACCGGCTATATTATAGCTCTTAACAAAAATTTTGCAAGTGGTTAAAAAATAAAAAACCCCTCATCTTGCGAATCGGGGCGCGCCAATAGGCGGCTTGAGTTGGTAGGAGTTGCTTACAGATCCAGCAGGCGCTCCACTGACGAGACGCCGTTGGGACGTATTAGCTCTCTGTATGCTCTGTCGCGGTCTTCATTGAACATTTTCCAACGCGACCTATTCATAGCCGTTTCCGGATTGCCGGCAATTTCCGGGAATTCAATTGACCAGAAACGGTGCCAGTACTTCTGGAGCACCTCCAGCGCCACGCCGAGCTTGTTGCCGGAATGGTTGGAAGTATTGGCCGCCAGCAGCTCGGCAAGCGCAGCCGATTTGCCTGCCGGATTGCCGAAATTGCCGACAAGCTCGTGTATCAGTGGTTGTCGGTCAGTGGAAAATTCTTTTTTGATGATCTTCTCGGCTACTGCGTCGAAATTTTCCCCCGACGCAGCAACAATGTCGTCTTCGCCGTAGTCCCGCTCTGGCAAAACCCAGATATCAAGGGCAAATGCTTTCATTTCTATCCTCCGTAATTTTTAAAAATACACGCAGAAAAGCGTACTTAACAATATAATTAATAATTAACAATGTCAATTTTTTACTTTTTGCGACACTTGGCCAAATCGCCTAAAATATCCATATGCCTCAAATAGAAAAATTTTTGAATGAGTACCTGGATTACCTTGAGATAGAAAAGAACCGCTCGCCCAAGACGCGGGAAAATTACGAGCACTACCTCAAGGAATTCTTATCGTTCACAAAAGTGAAGTCCCCCGCCGACATAACCGATGACATTGTCAGGAATTTCCGCATAGCGCTTGCGAGAAAAGACCTGAAAAAGATAACGCAGAATTATTATGTCATCGCCATAAGAAATTTTCTGAAGTATCTCGCCAAGCGCGATGTTAAAACCCTTTCCGCCGATAAAATAGAATTGCCGAGAACGCCGAGCCGCCAGATATCCATAATCGAATACGGCGACCTTGAGCGCCTGCTTTCGGCTCCCAACGGTTCCGATTTGCGCTCTCTCCGCGACAGGGCCATTCTTGAAGTGTTTTTTTCAACCGGCCTCCGCATCTCGGAACTTTGCTCGCTTAGCCGCTATATCGATTTGGAAAGGGGCGAGGTCACAGTTCGCGGCAAAGGCGACAAATTGCGCGTGGTATTTTTATCGGACCGCGCCAAAAAAGCCATAAAGAATTATTTGGATAAGCGCAGCGACGCCGACGAAGCAATGTTCGTCAGCTTGACGAAAGCGGCAAGCGACAAGCGGCAAGCGAAAGTAATCGGCAGAATAATCCCCCGCGCCGTGCAGCGCCTGGTAAATTTCTACAGGCGCAAAGCTGGCATTGCCGGCCACGTAACTCCGCACCAGCTCCGCCACCAATTCGCCACCGACTTATTAATGAACGGCGCCGATATTCGTTCAGTGCAATCTCTATTGGGGCACTCGAATATTTCAACAACTCAAATATATACCCATCTGACCAACAAAGAGCTTCGAGAGATACATAAATCGTTCCACGGCCGCCGCCGAAAAGGTTAAAAACTACAGACTATAGGCTACAAATTACAAACAATGAACCAAACATTAATGAACAAAATATTATTAAATATTGTAGCTTAAAAAGCTACAATCACTATTTTCTTATTCGCGCGAATAAGAAAATAGATTATCAAGTATCGTTGCGTGGGTATTTAAAAAAGAAATGACAGTAACTTTTCAACTTATCTGACCGATTCGTATCCTCCAGAAACTCCTCTTTTACTCAATACTATTTGCCACAATTGGGCGTCGCGCGCGCGGAAAGAGCCTGCACAGGAAAGAAGATAATAAGTCCACATTCTCCGGAAACGTTTCGAATAGCGCTCTTTCAGCTTGTCCCAATTATTTTCAAAGTTGCGATACCAGGCCATAAGCGTCTTGTCGTAATCGGCGCCGAAGTTGTGCCAATCCTCCATCACGAATAATCCCCTTATCGCCTTCCCTATCCGGTCTATGTTCGGCACGGCTCCGTTCGGGAAAATATATTTCTCTATCCAGGGGTCCGGATTAGAATCTGCGTAATTGCCGCCAATTGTGTGCAGCAAAAATAATCCTCCGTCTTTCAGATGCTTGCCAGCCGTTTCCATATATGTCCTATAATTTTTAGGCCCGACATGCTCGAACATTCCGATTGATACGATGCGGTCGAACATTCCTTCGATTTTTCTGTAATCCAAAAATTTTATTTCGACCGGAAGTCCTTTTGTCATCTCTTTTGCGAGCGCAGCCTGTTCCTTTGAGATAGTCACGCCGGTCACTTCCACTCCGTGTTTTTCAGCCGCGAATTTAGCGAAGCTCCCCCAGCCGCAGCCGATATCAAGAACTTTTTGTCCGGGTTTCAGCTTTAACTTGCGGCAAATCAAATCAAGTTTATTTTCCTGCGCCTCATCGAGTCCTCCAGCTGGCGGATTGCCGCTCCAATATCCGCAGCTATAAACCATGCGTTTGTCGAGCATAAGTTTATAAAGGTCGTTGCCGATATCATAATGCCGTTCTCCGACTTCGCGGGAACGCCTGACAGTCTGCTTATTTAAAGTATTGGAAACAAGCCTATAGAAAAAATGCCCGACGCCCCTGCTTTGAGTGTGCAGACTTGCTTTTATTATCCTGTAAAAAAATTCATCGGGTTTTTTACAATCCCACCATTCATCCATATATGCCTCGCCCAGGCCCATTGAACCACGCGCAACAATCCGCCGATACAAACGCTCGTCGTGAACCTGAATATCCCAGTCATTCGCGCCGTTGATGGAAATCCCCGTTCCCGCCAGCATCTTTTCAATTTTTTCCTTAAATAACGGCATTTGCCCTGTTTGCTTAATTTTAATACTTTAGCGCAGAGATGCTATCCAGCCAGCCATTTCTCTGCCCAGTTCTTTTTCCCTGTTCTTAAAGCCGTGATTGGCGCCTTTTATTATTTTCCCGGTGAAATATTTTTCGGGAATCTGTTTGCGGAACGCATCCATTATTTCGGAAACCGGTCTGTCGGCATACTGTTCTTTGCTTCCTATAAGTACAATGACTGGCAAGCGCACGTTTTTCGTCCAGCGGAATTTTCTTTTTGAATCATAATATGGAAAAGTATCTTCGTTCATTCCTTCGCGGGCAATGCTCAAAAAACGGGCAGCTGTCAAGAATTTGCCATTCGTTATTTTCAAAGGAAGCAGTTCATTTCCCTTGCCGCGTTTGACCATTTTTTCTGAAATTTCAATAACTCTTTTATATTTCCTGTTCAAATCTTTTTTAATTCCCGGAATATCGCTCATTGGCCCGAGAAGACCGATACCGGACAATCCGCGGCCATGTTTTTTTAAAATATAATAAGCAGATTTATTTGCGCCTGTGCTGTGCCCAAAAAGAAAAATCTTTTTATATCCCCTCCTCCGGCAGAATTTTATCATCGCCTCGATATCAAGAACCGAATCTTCAAATCTCTCAAAGCTCGTGCCGAAATATTTGTAAACATGCTTCTTTCCTTTTTTCACGCTTATGCTGTTTATTTCGCCAAGTCCGCGATGGTCGAAAATAGCGAAAGAAATTCCCTTTCGCCCGAGTTCTTCCGCGACAGCGTGAATGCGCTTAGGCTGATGCGAAAACCTCCCATTCAGACCGCTCAACCAAAGCGCGATTGTTTTTGACTTATGTTTCGATTCGAAAATCAGCCCCTCGAGCCGGAGTCCGTCCTTCGTTTTTATTTGGTTTAATTCGCAAAGCATTTTGTGCGTCCTGTAGGGATCGAACCTACGACCTTCCCGACTGCGCCCCGCACTAAATTTGCGGTGCGCGTTGCTGGGATTGAACCAGCGGCCTTCGCAATGTGAATGCGACGCTCTGCCACTGAGCTAAACGCGCAAATTTTAGTGCTGGGTGTGAACCCCAGTATAACAGCGAAGCTGTATACGGGGCAACGCGGGACGCTCTACCACTGAGCTAAGGACGCGTATATTTCTAACGGTGTGACGGTGTGCTCCCTGCCTGTCGGCAGGCAGGCGCCTCTGGCGGAAGCTAAGGACGCTCAAATCGTTTACAATATATCAGGAAAACTGGCTTTAGACAAAATGAAAATTTCCCAAAATAAACTCCTGTTCTCTGTAGCTTTTTTAGCTACAATCGCTGTCATTTCTCACCGGCTGGATTATAACCGACACGGGACAAATTCCGACTCGACTACTCCGCAAGCACTAAATAAAGAAACTGCAGCCGCAGTCAATTCCTCTTTGTTCCCCTTTAGGGAACAATCGGAAACGGCAAACTCCGCAATAGGAACTTCTTCAACTGAGTTGGGGAATATTTCCAGTAAACAAAATTATCTCGTCCCCGTTCTGCGAGTAATCGACGGCGATACTATCGTAGCCGAAATCGGCGGGCAACAGGTTCATGTGCGGCTGATAGGCATCAACTCTCCGGAATTGAACGACAAGCGCACACGTGCCGCCTGTCTCGCGGAAAAAGCGAAAGAAGAAGCTCAAAGAATTCTAAGCGGCGCGAATGTATATCTTGAAAAAGACCCGACGCAAGGCGATTACGACAAATACGGCCGCCTGCTTGCCTATGTTTTCACTGCCGATGGAACAAACTTCGACGAGCTGATGATTAAGGAAGGCTTTGCTTACGAATACACGTATCATCTGCCTTACAAATACCAAAACGAATTCAAGACGGCGCAAAACGAAGCGCGCGCGGAACAAAACGGATTATGGAATCTGGATGTTTGCGTAAATTAAAAATTGAGATATTTAGATATTGAGATATTCAAAAACGCTGAAAATGGAGCTCCGCGGTTAAACCCGTAGTCTTCCGGTGTACCGACAAAACACCGCTCCGACAGTTATTGGAACGGTGTTTTTATTCGTTCTACGCTTATTGAGATTCCGGAGAAGGAGCTTGTTGCGGTACGGGCTGCGCAGCGCCCTGTTGCGGCGCGATTACATGGGGAATGCCCTGCGGCATTATGCCATTTATCTGCCCTGGTCCGGGCTGCTGAACATTTCCGGGCATGCCGTCAGGACCCTGCTGTGGCTGATTCCGATTAAGCGGATTTAACGGATTTTGCGGGTTCTGCCGCATCATATTCCGGCCATCTTCCGGGTTTTGCGGTCTGTTATTATCGGTATTCGGCGCGCCTTGAAAAGTCCCTGAAGCCGTCGGACCCGGCATTATTCCCCGTTGCCCTTGTTCCTGGCTTTGAGGCTGCTGCTGCTGCGCGCATTGCTCGACTGCGGACTGAACCTGTTCCTGGGTCGGAGGATTTTGCGAACTTGAAGCTCCCTGTCCGACGCCGAGTTTCTGCCTGACGCAATCCTGCGCCTGTGGCGGCATATTGTTAAAGTTGAATTGCGCGTTCCCGTTCATTTCTGTGCCACTCGCGTTTCCCCTCATTTGCTCGAAACAATTTTTTATTTTGTCGCCGGACTCGGTGTTATCCACCTGTCCCTGCTGGAATTTTTGGAAACCGTCGGCGCCAAGGGCGTTTTGCAAACAGCTCAACACCTGCGGAGGCGCATTCTTCAATCCTTGCTGAGCTTGAGCTGCCATTTGCGGCCTGAATTGTTCGAAGCAGCCATTAACCGCGTCCCCGACATCCTGGCTGGGCATCAACGCGCCGCTTTCTATCTGGCTTATGGTGCTCGACCCTACTTTATTGGTTAGACACTGAAGAACCTGTTGCGGCATCTGGCTCAAGCCGGCGCGAAGCTGCGCCGCGCCCTGCTCTATGTTCTGCAACTGGTCGGCAGGAATCAAATTATGCTGTTTTGCGAAATCGAAACATGCCTGCTGGTTTTCTTTCTGATTGCAGAAAGTATTGCACGATTCTTTGGAATCGCATCCGCCTGGCCCTTTGCCCCCGGTAGCTTTTAATACCGCGGCTTCCTGCGGAGTCATTAATCCCGCTTTCTCGGCGAAGTTGGCGCATTCGGTGGCATGGCTGGAATCGGAGCAATAAGCTTCACACGTGGTTTTTGTAGTGCATCCTCCGGGCGTCTGTCCGCTTTCTATGAACGGCAAAACTTTTTGCGCGTCTTGCAAATCTTTGCCCTTCAATATTCCGTTTTTCTCGGCGAAAGAAATGCATTCTGCCGCGTGGGACGCGACGGAACAATACGACTCACAAGCATCTTTACTCGTGCATCCGCCGGGAGTCTGTCCGCTCTGAGTCAGCTGAAGCATTTTCTTTGCCATCGAAACTTCGTCCGCGCGCATAAGTCCGTGCGCTTGAGCGAAATTAAGGCACGCCTGCTGGTTAGCGGCCACATCGCAATATGCCTTGCAGTCGCCTTGGCTGGCGCAATTCCCCAATTCTGGTATGGGATAGGTCATTCGCGACAGAGTCGATGTGGCCTGGGTCGAAGTGACAACGGGCTGCGTTTGCGCCGTGTTTGTCGAAGTCGTTTGCGCTCCGGCGATTATATATCCCGATATCATCAATGACGATATCAACACCGACGCCGAAATTAATTTTTGATTATATTTCATATTTCTACTGTGAAAATGGATTAGTTTGTACGGCCTTGAACGGATTCGTCTGCGGAATATTGGAAGCCGCGTTCGAAGAGACCTGGTTATAGATATCAGCGCCCAAACCGCTTGGCTGCGCTTGCGTTGATACCGCCGGAGCCGAAGGTGTTCCCGGCGCCGCAGGTTTGCTGACGGCAAAATACCATGCCGCAACGACAGCAATAATGACCAGCACAACGACCGCCAAAATCACTTCTTTTTTGTTCATTATTTTAATTATTGAAATTATATTTTTATGACCTTTTTCTATTTGCTTGGTTTAATTATAACAAATTCGACTTGAAAAACCCTTGATGTTCCCGCTCGCCAACGCCGATCCGGCAAAACAAAACAGCACTATGATATATCATAGTGCTGTTTTTAATTGCGTAATTGCTATTTACTATAAGCTATTTGCCGTTATTGAATCTCTGCCTGTCCTCCGGCTGCTTCGATTTTCGCTTTCAGCTCGTCGGCTTCCTCTTTCTTCAAGCCTTCCTTGAGCATCTTCGGAGCTCCGTCGGCGATGTCTTTCGATTCCTTCAAGCCGAGTCCGGTAGCTTCCCTGATGACCTTAATGACGTTTATTTTCTGCTCGCCTGCCGATTTCAACATAACGTTGAAAGAAGTCTTTTCTTCGGCTGCGGCGGCTCCTGCTCCGGCACCTCCGGCAGACGGGGCTGCGGCGGCAATTCCGAATTTTTCTTCGAGAGCTTTTACGAGCTCAGCCAATTCGAGGGCTGTCAGCGACTCGATTTTTGAAATTATATCGTTGTGTTTTTCCATAGTTTTACGAAATACGAATTTATACGAATGTACGAATTTTTATTTGTATCACTTTTTTTCGACCGTTTGTTTTACTCTTTCATTCAATACGTAAAGAAGTGAACTTATCGGAGCCGCTATCATTCCGAACAGCTGGCCAAGCAAAGCTTCGCGAGGCGGCAATTGTCCGATGAAAACGACATCCTCGGCTTCCATGAAATTCTTTTTCTTAAGGTCATAAGCGCCCACTATTTTTTTGACGCTTTCCACGCGGGCAGCTTTCGAATCGCCTCCAAGCCCGTAGAAAAACTTGTAAACCGGAGCGCTGGATTTTTCAATGTCGCTTTCGGAAAAGATTGTGCCTATCTGCGAACCGAGCCCCTTAACATCCATTTCTATCCCCTGCTCCTTAAGAAGAAGGTTGAGAAGACGTTTTTTTATGACAAAATACTTGGCCTGGACGTCTTTCAGCTGCTGGCGGAGATTCCTGACATCTGCGGTTTTTACCTTGGAAAAGTCGGTGAAAATCAAAACCTGGCTCTTTTCCAAAAGCTTCTTGCCCTCCTTAAGTTCTTCTGTTTTTTGTGTTTTTGTTTTCATGCGAATTTGATTTGAGCGAAGCGAAACTAACAAATTCAGCACCCCGCCATCGGCGGGGTCCTCGCTGTAGCAGCCACTCGCTTCACTTGTGGGCTACAACGGGAATAAAAAACCCGCTTCCAAAGCAGGCACATAGGCGGATTTCTCCGTTTTTGTCCTCGGCAGGGTCCACCGTCGCTAAAGCTATGGCGGACAAGCTTATCCCTTTCGGGTGCCTGCTGTCTTTGGAATTAGGACTATGTTAGCAAACCATTAAAATTTGTCAATAATATCTGACAAGACGGTATTGCGGAAAAACCGTACTTGACCTCAAATACCCCATAGGGGTATTATTGTGAAATGGAAGTAAAAACCAAGAAACAGGCGCTCCGCCGCCTGCAAATAATAAAAGGGCAGCTGAACGGCCTCGAGAAAATGATAAGTGATGAAAAATATTGCGTTGATATAATCACGCAATCCTCTGCCATAAGGCACGCCCTTACCGGAATAGATTCGCTTCTTCTGGAACACCACCTGCGTACGCATGTTGTATCGCAGATGAAATCCGGCCAAAGCAAAAAAGCCATCGAGGAAATTTTAAAGGTTTGCAAATTAAAACTTAGCTAAAAATGACAGAGTACGGAATTCCCATAATGGGATGGTATAATTACGGAAACAGTTCGAGCGGAGATTGGTCGGCTCCGCATCAAAATCAAAATTATCCAACTTTCAATATGATGGGATATGGATACGGTTACGGTCCCGAATGGGGCTATATGGGAATCTGGGGGTGGTTCTTTATGGTAATTTTCTGGGCACTCATTATCGCGGGTGTCATCGCTCTCATCCGGGGATTTAGGCACGGCTGCAAAATGCACCGCCATGGAACAGGTTCGGCGATTGAAATCCTCAAGGAACGCTACGCGAAAGGCGAAATTGACAAAAAGGAATTCGAAGAAAAAAGAAAGGACTTGGAATAAGCGGCGTTTTTATCTGCGGGAAAAATATTCATAGAAATGCCCCGCACTAATGCGGGGCATAGCGTTTTAAAATGAACAACGATATCTCAAAAACCAAATACACCTGTCCGATGCATCCGGAAATAGTTCGGGATAGCCCGGGAATGTGCCCCGAGTGCGGAATGAATCTTCTGCCGATGCGGACTGGCGCAGACGACATGCAGACACACGCAGAAATTCCGCGTGATTCAGCGTTAAGTCAGCGCAAGTCAGCGGGCCACGACAAGCACGCCGGACACTCGACAAACATATTCAAGATGAAATTCTGGATAAGTTTCGTTTTGAGCATTCCGGTCGTGCTCTATTCGGACATAGCCCAAAAATTGCTCCGATGGCAGGCGCCGGTTTTCCCAGGCTCGCAATATCTCCAATTCGTTCTTGCGTCCATAATCTTCTTTTATGGCGGCTTGATATTCCTTACCAGCGCCTGGCGCGAACTTCGCGCGAAACTTCCGGGCATGATGACGCTCATCGGCCTTGCCATCACTACTGCGTACGCCTGGAGCCTTTATACCGTATTGGCTGGTCGTACGGATAATCTTTTCTGGGAACTATCTACTTTGATAACGATAATGCTTCTCGGGCACTGGCTCGAAATGCGCGCTGTTGCCGGAGCACAAGGCGCCTTGAAAGAACTTTCAAAACTCCTGCCGGACGTGGCTGAAATAGTTCGCTCGCCTCAATCAGGCGAAGCGGGCGGAGATAAAACAGAAACCGTCCCGCTTTCCGAAGTCCGTGAAGGCGATATCGTAATGGTAAGGCCTGGAGGGAAAATTCCGACCGACGGCAAAGTTACCGAAGGAACTTCGTCGGTTGACGAATCAATTGCCACAGGAGAATCAAAGCTCGTGTCGAAACAAATCGGCGACACCGTTATCGCTGGCACGATAAACAGCGACGGAACGCTCAAAATAAAAGTGACTGGCATAGGTGAAAATACTTTTCTCGCGGGAGTTATGCGCCTTGTGGCTGAAGCGCAAGCGTCAAAGTCGCGCTTACAGCTTCTTTCCGACAGGGCCGCGTATTATCTGACAATCACCGCGGTTACAGTCGGAGGAGTTACTTTCGCAGGATGGCTTGCAGCGGGCGCCGGAACAGCCTTCGCCATAGAACGCCTTGTCGCGGTTTTGGTAATCACCTGCCCGCACGCCTTGGGGCTTGCCGTTCCGCTCGTAGCTTCGATTTCGACCACCAAGGCGGCCAAGAACGGATTCCTGGTAAAGCAGCGGCTTGCGCTCGAAGCGGCGCGAAATATAGATGTTGTTCTTTTCGACAAGACCGGAACCCTGACCAAGGGCGAATACGGAGTGACGAATGTCTGGTCTATCGGGGCAAAAGACGAAAATGAAGTCGTACGCCTTGCCGCGTCAGTCGATTCATATTCGGAACACCCTATCGCCAAAGCGACTGTAGCCTATGCCCGCGCGCGGAATATACAGCTTGAAGAGGTAAAAGATTTCACCCGCATTTCCGGAAAAGGTTCGCGTGGAAATATGGGGAATTCCGTTGTCTCCGCCGGCGGCTTCGGAATGGTTGAGAATCTCGGATTTATGCTTCCTCAGGAAATTCAGAAGGAACACGAAAAAGGAAAAACGATTACATATGTAGTGCGCGACAATGCCGTTGTCGGAGTATTGGCGTTTGCCGATATTATCCGCGAAGAATCGCGCGAAGCAATCAAAACTTTGAAATCAATGGGCATAGGAGTCGCGATGCTCACCGGAGATACCGACGATGTGGCGAAATGGGTGGCCGGAGAACTTGGCATAGACGAATATTTCGCGCGCGTGCTGCCAGGAGAAAAATCCGACAAAGTGAAACTGCTCCAAGGAAAGGGAAAACGGGTTGCCATGGTTGGAGACGGAATAAATGACGCTCCGGCGCTGACACAGGCGGATCTCGGCATAGCCATCGGAGCCGGAACGAATGTGGCACTAGAATCGGCGGGAATAATTCTGGTTAAAAACGACCCACGCGATATTCCGAAAATAATAAACCTTTCCAGAATGACTTACGTGAAAATGATCCAGAACCTTTTCTGGGCTACGGGATACAACGTTGTCGCGATTCCCCTTGCGGCAGGCGCGCTGGCATTCGAGGGAATAATTCTCCAGCCCGCACTTGCGGCAGTGCTTATGTCGCTTAGTACGGTCATAGTCGCGGCGAACGCGATGCTTTTGCGGAACAAAAAACTTTAAATATAAAAATATGCAATACGGATACAAAAAAGAAACACCACTCCCCTTCGCGGAAGCGGTTCTCAAAACAAAAGAAGAGCTCGCCAAGGAAGGATTCGGCGTGTTAACCGAAATAGACGTCAAGGCGACTCTCAAAAAAAAGCTCGATGTCAATTACGATAATTACGTTATCCTTGGCGCCTGCAATCCGCCATTCGCGCTGAAAGCGCTTGAAGCGGAAAAAGAAATCGGCCTGCTTCTGCCATGCAACGTAATTGTCTACGAAGAAAACGGAAAAACTTTCGTGTCGGCGATATTGCCGACTGTCGCAATGGGAATGGTGGAAAAACCGGCTTTGGCAGACCTCGCAAAAACCGTTGAAGAAAAATTAAAAAAAGCCGTAGAGAATATATAGTTTGCCCAACCACAACGTATTTTACAGATCATTCTGAGGCAAAGCCGTCCGTCATGCTGAGCCCTGCGAAGCATCTCTGGCTAGAAATTTTACCAAAATAGAGATTCCTCGCTCTACTCGGAATGACAAGAGTAGGATTCGGAATAAGTGGATAATATCTAACCTTTACCCTTTACGCCATTTTCAATCGCTTGGAGAATATCAAAAGCAAAAGAGCCGCCGAAAGCGCGATAGCCGCTCCGAAATAAAACGGATATTGCGGGCCGAATTTGTCCCACAGGAATCCGGCAAAAAAACTCGCCGGAAGAGTGGTCAGCCCTACGGTCATTCCATAAATTCCGAACGCCCTGCCTCTGTGCTCGAATCCGACAATATCGGCAAGAAACGCTTTGGCGACGCCCAAGTTGGTGGCGTAGTAAATGCCATAAAGCCCGTAGAGGAACCAAATTGAAATAGGATGAATGGCAAGCGCGAATCCGAGATAAACTAGGGCGTATATGGACCAGCCGATAAGTATAGTCGGCACGCGTCCAATCTTGTCCGACAGCGCTCCGAAAGGAACGGCGAACATCGCGTAGATAAAATTAAAAAGCGCGATGACGAGAGGAATTTCAATAAGCGTTATGCCGACATTTTTAGCGCGCAGTATCAAAAAGGCGTCGGACGAATTGCCAATCGTGAAAAACATAACTATGCCGAGAAAAAGGAAAAATGATTTCGGAAGCGGAGTGCTTGATGCCGCTTTCTTTTCTTCTTGCGGAATATCCGCCGGCGAAACCTCTCTTATTCTGGTAACGAGTATAAAAAGCGTAGCCAGGAGCGGAACAGCGGTAAAGATAAGAATGTAGTGATAGAGATACGGATTTCCGCTCAAGAAATACAGAAGTACGAAAAGAATAAGTGGCCCGGCGACTGAACCGAGCGTATCGAGCATGCGCGCGATGCCGAAACTTTTCCCTCTGATTTCTTTCGCCGCCGAACCGGCTATTAAAACGTCTTTCGGCGGGTCTTTGACCCCTTTGCCTATCCCATCAACGAAGCGGAGCCCCAGAACAGCCGCGCCTGAAGTGAAAAAGGCAAGAAGCGGACGGCCGACCATCGATAGAAAATATCCGAAAAAAATAATCGGCTTCTGCTTCTTGAATTTGTCGGAGAAAAATCCCGATATGACGCTGAAGATATTGCTGCTCGCCGTCACTAAGCCTTCGGCGACGCCAACGAAAGTCTTGTCGAATCCGAGAACAGCCGTGAAATAAATCGGCAGAATCGGAGAGAATATGTCCTGGCTTATGCCTCCGAAGAAACTCAAAAGCCCGACGTAAAAAACGTTTTTGTTTTTCGGCTTATTACCCGGAGATTCCATATGTTTCAATAATAAACTATTCCGTGCGTTTAAAAAATGATGTTTCAATCATTCAATTTGACATACCGGAGGCAATATTGATATCAATAGTATGTAGCACAGCCTGTCAATGCTGTTTAACAACCCGCAGGAAAGGAGAAGGAAGTATGAGAAGGATAATCGCAGTAGCGGTATTGGCGGTGATTGCGGTCTCGATATCCGCATTCATAGCCGCCATATCCGTGCAAGATCAAACGCCCTGCGAGAAACTGCGGGGGAAAGACAAACAGGTTTGCGTCAAGAAATTCAACAGCGAGAAGCTGGACTCCGCCGGCCCGCTTAGCCCGGCAAATCCAACAACAATAATGCGCTTCGACTGAAGCACGCCCCGAGTTCCCAACGCCGAAGCCACAAGCCGAGGCGTTTTTTTATGGCATGGAGCTCCATATGACTAAAGCCGTAGCATCTATCTTCGGCGGAATCCGCCGAAGCATTTACCCCTCTTCGCGTAAAGCTTCGGAGAGTTATCCTCTATTGCGCTCAACCACGATTTTAGTCGGGGTTTTTGCGAAGGTGGATAAAATGAAAAGCCCACGAGAAGCATGAGCTTTTCGCGGGCTATTGACTCTCGACTTTGCCGAAGAGTCTTAATTTTTTGCCTCAATCACTACATTGAAAATTTCGTTGTGCCCGTCGATGAGGCTGCCGATGGCGGCATGGCGGGTGCTCCCGTATCCCCATAATCCGGGACGGTCGCCGACATGCGCGTGGAATTCATTGTTTCTTGCCGTAACAACAATTTTCACGGGCTTCTTCGCAACTTTTTTCCGCGCCTCTTTTTTGGCACGTTTAGCCAAGTTAGCCATGGAGCAATCTCCTTTCAATAAGGCAGATTTAAATAACAGCTTTCAGGATGGCATAAGTAGTTTTAAAGTCAAAAAATGAAGCGTCGCCGGGAACAGTTTGGGGATCAAGTGGATTAAGTATTAAAGCAATGTGCCTTTTATTTTTTCAAATTCAAATATTTCCGAATTTCTGATTAATATAGTCCTGCTTGTCGTATAAGAAAGTCCTTTGTTAGGTTGTGCTTCGAAGCCGAGATATACGCAATTTACCCCACGGTTCTTAGTTTCATTTATTGCCGGCTGGAGGTCGGAATCGGAACTGCCAAGTATTATTTCATCAGCCTTTTTGTCGCAAGCCGCGACTACCATGTCAACGGCAATTTTTACATCAACACCTTTTTCTCTAAACACTAAAGCTGTCTTACCATTTTGAATTTCCTCCATTTGCCCACGAACTCGCCCGCTTAATATTACATCAAAACCCTGCATCTCCAGATGAGTTTTCAGAAGACGTTGTTCCTCAATAAGTTGGCGAGATTTCTCTTTACTCTCTTTATGCTCTTTTATACGAGCGAAGTAAAAAACTTTCCGCTCAAAATCAATGCCGGATAATGCTTTGCTCAAGAGTCCCTTGAAATCATATTCGTGCCAAACGAGCTTGCCTTTCCCAGCATCCTTGAAAACGGATTTTATTTTACCCTTAAAGTTCTCGCCATCAATAAATAAAAACCTCACCATTACGGCCTATTTTACCATTGAAGAAACAAAAACCCCAGCGGACCTTGCGGCTGGCCGGGGCGTGTATGCACCTAATATACATTATCTTTGGACAAAAATCAAGACTTATCCACAGCCGTTTTTGTCCTTATTTTAGGAGTATTACGCCCATTTTCTTTGTTCCCTTTTTAGCTACAAACACAAAAACAAATGAGCCTGCAGGCCCTGCAGTTTTTGCCCGGATTGACAAACCAGCCGTAAAAAATGTTATCGTAAAATTATCAGCAACTTTCAAAAAGAGGTAAAACAATGCGCTGCGCAAGCTGTGATGGCACGGAGGACTTACGGGAACTGGAAATACTGCCTCTCCTCGAGGAGCAAGATACCAGAACCGAACTTCTTTGTATGAAATGCCTTGCCGAAAAGATGCTCCTTTGCGAAAAGCATGGGGTTGTTCATACCTGCATTTCCGAAGATGTCGAACAGCCGGGCGTCCGTTCTGCGTGCCATGTGTGCGCGCGGGAAATAGTCGAAGAAATGGATTTCGAGATCATCCTTGAGTACGCGAAATTGCTAAGAGAACATTTCGGCGACGCTGACGTTGAAGAAGTACGCATTCTGGGAAATGTCGATGAAATGTCGAAAGACGAGCTTTTGGTTTTCGGTGCGCTGATGTTAAGCGGATTTTACGATCAAACGCTCGAAGAATTAATAAGCGACATCGCCGCGGATAGAGGCAATGCCACCATTCAATAGACAGCGGCAAGACAACTTCAAACGCCAAAGCCAAAAGCCGAGGCGTTGTTTTTTATGATGGCAATTTCAGGTATCAGTGTCGCCGGAAACGGATTATAGATTCTCCGATAAGAAATACTTAAGAGCTTTCAAGTCTTTTTTGTCCGGGTCGTAATAATATGTTTTTATGCCCACGGTTTGGGCGCTTTTTACGGCTTCCGGATTATGTTCAAAATAAACGACATCATCATCGCCCAAATCAAAATGATTGAGCATTTCTTCGTAGTATTTCGGGTCTGTTTTCTCGGGATTATGTTTTAAGGTAAAAACTTCGTAAGGCATTTTATCCAAGCCGAATTCTTTGAATTGCTCGTCGTTTGCTCCTGTTAAAATGATTTTCCTGTTCGGGTAAGTTTCGAGCAAATCATGCATTTCTTTGAAAATGCCCTCCCCTTCTATTACAAACGCGTCTACGGCATCAACTAAGATTGTTTTCATAATCAATATTCCGGGCTGAATAATTTTCTAAGTTCTTCTTTCTTTTCGGGATAAAACTTTGCCTCAAGCAACATAGGTATGATTTCTTTCTCATAAAAATCCTTATTGC